>JAFIEM010000070.1 GCA_020832555.1 Natronohydrobacter sp.
TTGTGGAGGCGCTGGACGCGGGCAAAGCCGCAGAGGACATGGCCATCGGGTGATGCCCGCGACAGCCTTCCCTATTGCCATGTTTCACCAAAGCAGCCGCTCAGGCGTGGCGCAGCTACCGAGCGCCACCAGTCTCAATGGGATGCAGATTTTGCGCAGAGATCCGGCGCAAGACCGACGTAGAGGGCGGAAAGCCGCCGTTTGCAGGTGCAGCATCGCACCTGCGGTACTCAGGGATAGCGGTCATTCGCGGCGGCAGGTGTGGCTACACCGAGCAGATGGTCCAGCAGGGCGGGGAGCTACCGTCCGGCACGATCTGGAGCTGCGCCACTGTGTACTGACAGCGGTCACCGAATGCAGGCAATTGGACGGCAGTCCAACCGCCTTTTGGGCAACCGACTTGAAAGCGAAGCATGCAGTGTGTAAACCTGATTGGCAAGGCAGCGAAGGTTGAAGCCGCTAACCGATGGAACCCGGTCCAATTGAGCATCGTTCAGACCATTCTCGTGAAATCAACCGATGCGGCCGTGATCGCGGCCGTCTCAGCGGCCCTCAGCGAGGCGGATGGCTACCAACTGATCTATTGCGAGGATGGCCGCACGGCGACCCGGTGGATGGACGAGGTTCTGGTCAACCTGTTTCTGCATGATTGCGGCGACGGGGCCGAAGTCGACGAATCCGCGCTGATCCATTCGCGGCTGGCCCACACTTCTTGCGCGCGGATCGTGGTGTTCGACCCCGCGCGCACACCGCAGGGCTTTGAGCTGGCGAACCGAACGGCCGCCTTCGTTTTCCTGTTCAAGCCGCTGGACCCTGCCCAACTGGGCGTCATCGTCAAACGGGCGCTCGAACAGGCGGAACTGGCGCGGCGGCACCGGATCCTGAGCCGCGAGTTGAAGCTGTCGCTGGACGAAGACATCTTTCAGACATCTGCGGATGGATCGGTGCAGGGCGGCTATTTGCAGTTCGAACGTCTGGTCTTTGCCAGCGCGCGCATGGCCGATCTGGCTGCCGAAGCGCAGATGGCCGCCAGGACCAACATGCCGGTGCTGATCCAGGGCGATACCGGCACTGGCAAGGAGTTGCTGGCGCGGGCGATCCACTTCAACTCAGGCCGGCGCAAGTCGCCGATGCTGGTGCAGAACTGCGGCGGCATCGCCGAGAACATGCTGCATTCCGAGCTTTTCGGCCATGTGCAGGGTGCGTTTCCAGGGGCGATCTCGGACCGGCTGGGCCTCTTTCGCGCGGCGGATGGCGGGACGGTATTTCTGGACGAGGTCTCCGAGATTTCGCCACAGTTTCAGGTGGCCCTCCTGCGGTTCCTGCAAGAGGGCGAAGTGAAGCCGCTGGGATCGGACACCATGCTTTACAGCAATGTCCGCATCATTGCGGCATCGAACAAGTCCATCGAGAAGATGGTCGAACAGGGCACTTTCCGCCGCGATCTTTACTACCGCTTGCGCGGCTTCCAGTTGAACGTGCCCTCACTTGCCGACCGGCCCGAGGACATTCCGGTGCTGACGCGGTTCTTCGTCGAGAAATACGCGGGCGTCTTGGGTCGGCGGGTGTTGGGGGTGACGACGGATGCGCTGAAGCATCTGGAGGCCTATCCCTTTCCCGGCAATGTGCGCGAGTTGGAAACCGAAGTGCAGCGGATGGTCGCGGTGGCCGAACAGGGCGGCTATATTGCCTTGCGCCACTTGTCGGACAAGATTTCTTCGACGCCGATCAACGTGGCAGGTACAGCCGGATTTGTACCCATGGGTGACAGCTTGAAGGACATGGTTGAAAGCCTTGAACGTGCGATTGTGGTGCAGGCGCTGGACCGCAGCCACTGGAACCAGAGCAAGGTGGCCAACGATCTTGGCCTGTCGCGGGTGGGGCTGGCCAACAAGATCAAGCGGTATGGCATCACACGGGGGCGCAGGGGATGACAGAGCAGCCCGATAAATCGGTGATCTTGCCCTTTCCGGGCCCCCGGACGCGCCCGGCCAAGGCCCCGGCACCTCCGCGCAACCTTGGTCTGACGCCGTTGTCCAAGGCTCTTGGCCCGGTGGCGCTCAGCCCAAAGGGCCATTGGTGCGACCGCTGCGAGGGCATCTGGTACAGCCACTTCGGCGAGGCCCGCTGCCCGGTCTGCGGCAGCAAATCCTGAAACCGCCTGCAAAGCTGCTTTGCAATTGGTCCTATCAACCTTCTTTACAGTTTGCACTTTGTTGCGAAACTAACGGCCTTAGCGGTTGCAAGTTGATTTCCCTCGATTGGCTTCTGGGCCTAGCCTGAGACCTGAGCCGGTCGGTCATCCACCGAACGGCGTCCAGACCGCCCCGTGCCCCCAAGGGCACCGGGTTTACTGAACAGGGAGGAACCAATGGCTAATCTTCTGTGGCTGCAGGGCGGGGCATGTTCGGGGAACACGATGTCGTTCCTGAACGCCGAGGAACCAAGCGCCTGCGATCTGGTGACGGATTTCGGCATCAACATCCTCTGGCAGCCCTCGCTGGGTCTGGAGCTTGGCGACAACGTCAAGACCATCCTGCAAAAGTGCATCTCGGGTGAGATCAAGCTGGATATCTTCGTGTTCGAAGGCACCGTGATCAATGCGCCCAACGGCACCGGAGAATGGAACCGCTTTTGTGGCCGCCCGATGAAGGAATGGGTCAAGGAACTGTCGGATGCCGCCGATTTCGTCGTGGCTATCGGCGATTGCGCGACCTATGGCGGCATCCCGGCCATGGCACCCAACCCGACAGAAAGCGTGGGGATGCAGTTCCTGAAGCGCGCCAAGGGCGGCTCGCTGGGGGCCGGGTTCAAGTCGAAATCCGGCCTGCCGGTCATCAACATTCCGGGCTGCCCCGCGCACCCCGACTGGGTGACGCAAATCCTGGTCGCCGTCGCCACAGGCCGTGCGGGCGATCTGACGCTGGACGAATTCCACCGGCCGAAGACGTTCTTTTCCTCCTTCACGCAGACCGGTTGTACCCGCAACATGCACTTTGCCTACAAGGTATCGACCACCGCCTTTGGCCAGCGCAAAGGGTGCCTGTTCTACGACCTTGGCTGTCGCGGCCCGATGACCCACAGCCCTTGCAACCGCATCTTGTGGAACCGCCATTCGTCAAAGACCCGCGCCGGCATGCCTTGCCTGGGCTGCACCGAGCCCGAATTCCCGTTCTTCGATCTGAACCCCGGCACGGTGTTCAAGACGCAAACGGTGATGGGCGTGCCCAAGGACATGCCAACCGGTGTCGACAAGGTCGGCTACATCAAGCTGACCGCCGCCGCCAAGGGAATGGCCCCCGCCTGGGCCGAAGAAGACATCTTCGTGGTCTGAACCGCGAACAGGGAGCAATGACATGTCAGCAACAGCAGCTACCGTCGAGACGCTCGACATCTCTCCTGTGGGCCGGGTCGAAGGCGATCTGGACGTGCGGGTGGAAATCGAGAACGGCAAAGTCACCAACGCCTGGACCCATGCGGAACTTTTCCGCGGGTTCGAGGTAATCCTGAAAGACAAGGACCCGCAGGCCGGTCTGGTCGTCACTCCGCGCGCCTGCGGCATCTGCGGTGCCTCGCACCTGACCTGCGCCGCCTGGGCGCTGGACACGGCCTGGGGAACGACCGTTCCGCGCAACGCCATCCTGGCCCGCAACCTTGGCCAGATCGTGGAGTCGCTGCAGTCCTTGCCGCGCCACCACTACGGCCTGTTCATGATCGACTACACCAACGAAAACTACGCGGCGAGCCCGTTCTACGCCGAAGCGGTCAAGCGCTATTCGCCCTTTACCGGCACGTCCTACGAGGCAGGCGTCACGATCTCGGGCCGTCCAGTGGAGATTTATGCCCTGCTCGGCGGGCAGTGGCCGCATTCGTCTTTCATGGTGCCGGGCGGCGTGATGTGCGCGCCCACCCTGACCGACGTGACTCGCGCCTGGTCGATCCTGGAGCATTTCCGGCAGAACTGGATCGAGCCGCTGTGGCTCGGCTGCTCGATGGAGCGGTATGAGGAAATCCAGACTCTGGAACAGTTCGAGGCCTGGCTTGAGGAAAGCCCCAAGCACGCGAATTCCGACCTTGGCCTGTTCTGGCGCATGTCCAAGGAGATCGGCCTGCAGCACTATGGCAAGGGCCATGGCAAGTTCGTGACCTGGGGCTACCTGCCGCACGAGGACAAGTACAACAAGCCCACCATCGACGGGCGGTCCAGTGCGGTGATCATGAAGTCGGGCACCTATGATGGCGCTGCCGACACCTTCGGCCCGATGGAGCATATCTTCACACGCGAAGACACCACGCGCGCCTGGTATGACGAAGGCTCTGCCGCGAAGCATCCCTTTGACCGCACAACGAAACCAGTCGCCAAGAACACCGTCGATCCCGAGGGCAAGTACTCTTGGTCCACCGCCGTGCGCCATTCTGAAAGCGGCGCGCTGGAGGCAGGGCCACTCGCCCGCCGCCTGATCGCGGGCAACACCACCGGGCAGGCGTTCCAGCATTCGGATGGCCTGGTTCTCGACATGTACCGCAAGATGGGCGGGGCCTCGATCATGCTGCGCCACTTCGCGCGGATGCACGAGCTGTGCATCCTGTATCGTGAGGCCGAGCGTATCCTGCGCGAGTTCCGCCTGAACGATGAGTGGTACATCAAACCCACGGAGCGCGACGGAAAGGGCTGGGGAGCGACCGAAGCGATCCGTGGGGCCTTGTGTCACTGGATCGAGGTTGAGGGCGGCAAGATCAAGAACTACCAGATCATTGCCCCCACCACCTGGAACGTCGGCCCGCGTTCGGCCGACGGCCAGCGCGGCCCGATTGAGGAGGCACTGATCGGCACGCCGATCAAGAACAAGCATGACCCGGTCGAGGTCGGCCATGTCTGCCGGTCATATGATAGTTGCCTTGTCTGCACGGTTCATGCCCATGATGGCCAGACCGGCGAAGAGCTGGCACGCTTCCGAACGACCTGATGCGAGCGACGGTGGTCGGACCGGATGATCCGGCCACCGCAGGGTGAAGTCAGGGGAGGGACAAGCCGTGAACAAGGAGGCAAGCCTGGCCGATCAGTCGCAGGCATACATCGAGCGTTATGGGGTGACACCCGCCGAAGCCAGTCATGACATGCTGCTGCGGATGATCGAAGACATGTTCGCCGATGGGCTGGTGACCGAAGTGGAGCCATTTCCGGAGACGGACCGGGAGTTTTCCAAGCTCCTCGACGTGCTGCGCCCGCTGGATGCCAACGCCTTGCGCGAAAAGTTGGTGATTTCAGGCTGGCTCCTGGAGCCTTACGGCCCGGACCAGATGCGCTGTCAGGAATGCATGTATTTCCTGGTGCACAAGCGCTGGTGTGACCTGCCGGAGCTGAACCTGCCCGCCAAGGCCGACTGGTGGTGCCGGTTGTGGCGAATCTAGAGGGGGGATCAGATGGACATGGAAGCCCTGCGTCAGGATATTGCCACCCGCCTTGCCGCGGGCCTTGAAACCGAGGTCTGGCCTCGCGCGGGCACCAGCGAAGAGGTGAACGCTATTGTGCGTCGCCTGCAGGTTGAGGCAGGCGATGATCTGGTCAAAAAGCTGGTGATCAGCGGGTTTACCGACCACACCATCGAAGCCGAAGACATGCCGCAACCCTGCGAGACCTGCATGTATTACAAGGTCCACGCCCGCTTCTGCGACCTGCCCGAACTGATGCTGCCGGTCGAGCCGGAATGGTCATGTCGGCTGTGGCGGATCTGACGAAACCCGACATCGTTGTGCTCGGCTGCGGCAACCCCAATCGGAGCGATGATGGAGTGGGACCGCGCGTCATCGCTTTGTTGCAGATGGCGGGCCTGCCGCCCGAGGTACGGCTTTTCGATGTCGGCACTGACGGGATGACCGCGATGTATCGCGCGCGCGGGGCCACGCATCTGGTGATCGTGGATGCCCAGGTGCCGGGCGGTGTGCCCGGTGCGATCTACGAGGTGCCGGGTGAGGTGCTGGCCGCCCCGCCCAACAAGGGCGCGGGCCTGCATGAATTCCGTTGGGATCATGCGCTTTACGCCGGGCACCGCATCTATGGTGAGACGTTCCCCGCGACCGTCGTGGTTCTTCTGATCGAGGCCGAAAGCCTTGGCCTTGGCCTCTCCCTTAGCCCCGCTGTTGAAGCCTCTGCCGTTGCCGTGGCGGGCCGGGTGCGTGGCCTGATCGACGGATGGCTTGCCGCATGAGCGCCGCTATCACCCTGCGCGACGGGTCGGTCTATCTGCCTGCCGATGTCGTCGCCACCTACTTTCGCGGCATTGATGCCGTGATCGTCCTGATCCGAGAAAGCCGCCTGATGATCTTGCCGGTGCATCAGGCAACCGCGGGTGGTTGCCTTCTGAAACTGCGCAACGCAGCGGGTGACCGGGTTGCGCAAGCGCGGGATGTGTTTCAGGACCAGGGCCTGCTTGGCCTGACGCTTGTTGATCTGCCTGCTTACTGGGTTTCCGAAGAGGGCGCGCTTTGCGCAGAGCTTCCGCCTCAACTGCAAACATGATTATCACACAAAAAAGAAAGTAGACAATTTCGTCATAAGATGATCTTCTTTCCCCAGAAAGGACGTGACGGAAGCGAGTCGCGCGGGGAGGATGGCCATGGCTGCAAGCAGCCGCACGAAACAGCAGGTGGACGCCGCCCTGATGGCGGTGGAGGATGCCGATACCTCTGATGCCGACAAGGCGCAGATGCTGATGGAAATCGCGATGGGCCTGCAGCAGGCCCCGCGCGAACCGGCAGATCTTTATGCAGCCGTTGACCTTTATCGCCGCGCGCTGGCCCTTGTGCCGATGGGCGAAGCTTTGGGCGGCGCTCGCATCCGTGCGCGGCTGGCCACCGCCTTGATGGCCGTCCCGGCCGAGGACGAAGGCCCGATGAAGGCCGCGAAGGTCGAAATTTCCACTGCCCTTGCCACGCTGACCGCTGAAGGCTCGGAGGCCGAGATTGCCGAGGCCGAGATGAACCTTGGCCTGATCTGCCAGACCCTCGCCGGCTGGGGCCTTATGCCGATCCAGCCCGCGATCAGCGCCTATCAGCGCGCGCTGCGCACCTTTGACCGCGCCGCCTACCCCAAGGAATTCGCGATCCTGCAAAACAACCTTGCCACCGCCTTCATGTCGATGCCCTTCACGGATGAGGCCGGCAAGATGCGTGAGGCTTTGGCCGTGCAGGCCTTTGAAGAAGGGCTGAAGGTGGTCAGCCTGATCGACCACCCGGTCGAATATGCGATGCTGCAGAACAACCTTGGCAATGCGCTGCAATATGTCTCGACTTCGCACCGGGTTGAGAACTCCTTGCGCGCGCTGGACGCCTATGACGAGGCGCTGAAGGTCCGCACCCTGCGCGACATGCCCGAGGCCTATGCCAACACCATCGCCAACAAGGCCAATTGCCTGGCGAACCTGCCCGACGACATGGAAAACCCCGAAGCGGGCAACCCGCGCAACGTGCAAGAGGCGATTGCCCTGATGCTCGAGGCGCAAGGCATTTTCCAAACCCGGGGGGAGGCCGAAAAGGCCAGATCCGTGGCCGAAGCGATTGCCGAATTGTCCTCGGCCCTCGCACCCCACTCGCCCTTTGCCGGGCAAGGCGTTCACTGACACCGACCCAGAAGGAACCACAGGCGTGATCATCGTACTTTCTTTACTCCTCGGCTTTGCGGCCGCCCTTGGTGCCGGGGCCCTATCGGGCGTCCGCATCGGCAAGGACGCGCTTGGCGCGAAACTCGCGGCCTATATGGGCGGGCTTTACGGCATCATCTCGGGCAGTGCTGCGGTCGTTCTGACCGTGCTTGTCCTGGCTTTGACCTGAGGGGGGCTGCGCATGTTCGGCATGGCGATGAATTCCGCAAAGCTGTTCTTTGCGGGCAAGCTTTTCAAGGACAACCGCATGGTGATCCGCCAGTTGGCGATCGGCACGGGTGCGGGTCTGGTGGTGGGCCTTGTGCTCGGGCAGTTCTTACCCTTGTGGCTGGCGGCCATTGCAGCGGGGGCATTCGCGGGCTTTGCCCAGCCGATCCTGCTCAAAGACGTGAAGTACGCCTGAAGCCATGAAAGACGCCTCTATGAAAGACGCCTCTATCCCCGCCGCAGATGCCCCCAGCCTTGACCGGCTGCTTGGCGATCTGCTCGCGCTGGAGGCGTTGTCCGAGCATTGGGATGATGCGGCCCGGATGGGGGCCAAGGCGCAGTCCGAAGCGCTCGACGCGCTGAACGCCGAGGCCTTTCGCCGTCTGATCCGCAGCCTGAAGGGGCAGCCCGGCTTTGGCCCCGCTCTGGCCGAGGCCGCGCGGGATGAGGTGGTCTACGCCGTCCTGCGCCGCCACGGCATTCTGAAACCGTCGCTCTTCGAGCGGGTCGAGGCCGCACTGGAGACCGTGCGTCCGATGCTGGCAAGCCATGGCGGCAATGCCGAGGTGGCTTCCGTTGAAGGCTCCCGCGCCGACATCCGCTTTCTGGGGGCTTGTGATGGCTGCCCGGCCTCGCAATTGACCTTCTATGCCGGGGTGAAGAAGGCCATTCAGGACGCGGTGCCTGAAATCACCGATGTGCGGCAGGCCAAGGGTCTGGGCGGTGGCGGGGCGGATACGGTGCATTTCACCTCGCCTTTCGCCGATTCATTGGGCGGGGCCTGGCACAACGCTTTGGACCTTGCCCGGCTGCCCGATGGGGCGGTGCTGTTCGAGACGGTAGGGGGCGAGGCCGTCATCGTCTCGCGCCATGGCGATACCGTCACCTGCTTTCGCAACGCCTGCGCCCATATGGGGGTCGAGATGACCGAGGGCGCGCTGGAGGGTGGCATCCTGACCTGCCCCTTCCACGGCTTTCGCTATGCCTTGGAAAGCGGTGAGTGTCTGACAGCCCCCGAAGTGCAGCTCCATGCCCATGCCGTGCGGGTGATCGGCAGCCGCGTCCAGATCAGGCTGGTGCCATGAAGGTCTCGCTCTCCCCTTCCTTCTCGCCGATCAAGGCTGAGGGGACTGTCACGCAAGGTGCACCGCTGCTGGAGCCTTCGGGAGCGCGCGTGATCCTTGGCACCGATGGCGGCCTCCTTGCCGATCCGATCACGCCTGCAGCGCACCGCCTGTTCGGCCCGCGCGGGGTGTGCCTGCACCCGGATGGCTCGTTCTGGGTCGCCGATACCGGGCATCACCGGGTTCTGGGATGGCACAAGGTGCCCGAGGCGGACGATACCCCCGCCGATATCCTCGTGGGCCAGCCCGCGTTTGGGCGCGAGGGGCGCAATGCCAAGGGTCCCGTCACGGCGGCGACGCTGAACGTGCCGACCGGGATCACCGCCTTTCGCGGCGGGTTGGCGGTGGCCGACCCCTGGAACCACCGCGTGTTGATCTGGCGGCACCTGCCGACCGGGCCGGATGACCCGGCCGACATCATCCTGGGCCAAAGCGCCGCTGATGGGTCGCTTGCCAATCGCGGGGCCGACACGCCGACCGCCAGCACGCTCCACTGGCCTTACGGTGTGGCCGAGGTCGCGGGGCGCCTCGTCGTCTGCGACACCGGCAACCGCCGGGTGCTGGTCTGGCACGATCCGCAAGACACCAGCCAGCCCGCCGATCTGGTGCTGGGGCAAGACAGCTTTACCTGCCGGGATGAGAATGCGGGGGCAGCAGTTTCGTCCCGCTCCATGCGCTGGCCGCATATGGCGGTGGGCTGGCAGGGCGGCCTCACAGTGGCCGATGCGGGCAACAACCGGGTGATGGTCTGGACAGCACTGCCCGTTGCCAATGGTCAGCCCGCTGATGCCGTTCTGGGACAGGGCGCGATGCAGGATTGCGATCTGAACCGGGCGGCCTATTACCCCTCGTCGCTGGCGATGAACATGCCTTACGCTTTGGCAGAGCTGCACGGCAGGCTGGTGGTCGGCGACACTGCCAATTCGCGCTTGCTGGGCTTTTCCGATACCGCGATGGGCGCGCATGCCGACCGGCTGACCGGCCAGCCCGATTTCGCGGCCAAAGGCGACAACCGCTGGGGCATGGCGATGCGTGACAGCCTTTGCTGGCCCTATGGGTTATCCGCACTGGGGGACACGGTCGCGGTCGCTGACAGCGGCAACAACCGCGTGCTGATCTGGCGGGCGGCATCATGATCGGCACGCAGGTCATCGTCCGAGGGCAGGTGCAGGGCGTGGGCTTTCGCCCCGCCGTCTGGCGTCTGGCGCAAGAGATGGGGCTTGCGGGCGATGTGAAGAACACGGCCGAAGGTGTGGTGATCCGCCTGTGGGGCGACGCGGTCGAGACCTTCCCCGCCCGTCTGCACGCCAGCCTGCCTGCCCTTGCGCGGATCGAGGAGTTGCGGGTCGAACCCCTGGAGGCCGAAGCGCCCAAGGGCTTTGACATCGTGGCGTCCGAGGGCGGTGAGATGCGCGGCTCGGTCACCCCCGATGCCGCCACCTGCGCCGACTGTCTGGCCGAAATCCGCAACCCCTTTGAACGCCGCTACCGTTACCCCTTCACCAATTGCACCAACTGCGGCCCGCGTTTCTCCATCGTCACTGCCGCCCCCTATGACCGCGCCAATACCACGATGGCGCCCTTCGACCTTTGCCAGCCCTGCAACGCCGAATACCGCAACCCCGCCGACCGCCGCTTTCACGCGCAACCCGTCGCCTGTGGCCGCTGTGGCCCGCAGATCTGGATCGAGAAACTGGGGCAAGGGGCGGTGCAGCACGAGGCCTTCTCGATGCTGGATGATATCGACGCCACGGGCGGCATGATCCTGAACGGCCATATCGTGGCGATCCGTGGCTTGGGCGGCGTGCATCTGGCCTGTGATGCGACCAATGCCGCGGCAGTGGCGGAGCTGCGCCGCCGCAAGGGCCGCGCGGGCAAGGCTTTTGCCCTGATGGCCCGCGATCTGGGTGTGGTGCGGGAATATTGCGAGGTGTCGGAGGTGGAGGCGGCAACTCTCTCCAGCCCCGCCGCGCCCATTGTGCTGTTGCGCGCCCTGCCCCACAGCCTGCCCGACAGCATTGCCCCCGGCCTTGACCGGCTGGGCGTGATGCTGCCCTATACCCCTTTTTACCACATGATCCTGCGCCGGATCGGGCGGCCGGTGGTGATGACATCCGGCAACCCCTCGGGCCAGCCGCAGTGCATCACCAATGCCGACACGCGCGACCGGTTGGCGAGCATCGCCGATTTCGCCTGCCTGCACGACCGCGAGATTGCCAACCGCATCGACGATTCTGTCGTCCGCGTCGACCTTGGCCGCCCCCGCCTGTTGCGCCGTGCCCGGGGCTATGCGCCTGCAGGCATCGCCCTGCCGGAGGGGTTCTCGCGCGACGCGCAAGTGCTGGCGATGGGGTCAGAGGTGAAGAACACCTTCTGCCTGATCAAGGAAGGCCAAGCGATCCTGTCCCAGCACATGGGCGATCTTGAGGATGCTGCGACCCATGCCGACACCGCCCGCAACCTTGACCTTTACACCCGCCTCTTCGACCATTCCCCGCAGATCATCGCGGTGGACAGCCACCCGCAGTACCTTTCCACCCAGGCCGGTTACGCCCTTGCGAAGGGTCGCCCCGTTGTCGCCGTGCAGCACCACCACGCCCATATCGCCGCCTGTCTGGCTGAGAATGGTCGCGCGCTGGACGCCCCCCCGGTGCTCGGTATCGCCATGGACGGCACGGGGATGGGCGATGACGGCACGATCTGGGGCGGTGAGTTCCTGATCTGCGATTATCGCGGCTACCGGCGGGCGGGCAGCCTGAAGCCCGTGGCTCTGCCGGGTGGGGCGGCAGCAGTGCGCGAGCCTTGGCGCAATGCCTATGCCCACTTGATGGCCCAGATGGGCTGGGCTGAATTCGCGATGAATTTCGAAGGCTTGGCCATTCACCAGCGCCTGTCGGAAACACCCCGCGCGACCCTGGATGCCATGATCGCCAAGGGGCAGAACACGCCGCTGTCCACCTCTTGCGGCAGGCTTTTCGATGCGGCGGCGGCGATTGCAGGCATCGCCTGGGGGCCGCAAAGCTATGAGGGTGAGGCCGCGATGCGCTTCGAGGCGGCGATTGACCCCGCCGCGATGGAGGAACCCGAGGACCTCGCCTATCCATTCTCGACCCCGCTCCTCGGTGGGCGCGGGATGCCCTATATCGAGCCGCTGGCGGTCTGGCGGGCGATGCTGGGCGATCTGATCCTTGAGACGCCCGTGGGCGTGATCGCTGCCCGCTTCCATCGCGGTCTGGCAATGGCCATCGTGAAAATGGCGGAGCGCATCACCGAAGATACCGAGATCGACACCATCGCCCTGTCGGGCGGCTGCTTTCAGAACGCCACCCTCTTTGCCCTTGTGCATCAGGGGCTTGAGGCATCCGGCAAGCACGTTCTCAGCCACACAAAAATCCCCGCCAACGATGGCGGTCTGGCCCTTGGTCAGGCCGTCATCGCCCTGGCCGTCACCGCAAAGGAAACCCTATGTGCCTAGGCATCCCCGGACAGATCGTTGAAATCTCGGACGCAGCGCGAAAGCTCGCCATCGTCGAGGTGATGGGCGTGCGGCGGCAAGTCAACGTCGCCTGTATCCTGAAGGATGAGCCGATTGAGGCCCTGATCGGGGCCTGGTCGCTGATCCATGTCGGCTTTGCGATGAGCCGGATCAATGAAGAGGAGGCCGCGCTGACCCTCGACATCCTGCGCCAGCTTGGCGAGGCGCAGGAAGAGATCGAGGCGATGCGCGCCTCGGAACGGATGCTTGCATCATGAAATACGCCGACGAATTCCGCGATCCTGTCGCTGCGCGCGGCGTGCTGGCCGCTATCGCCCGGGTGACCGATGAAATCGGCGCGACCAAGGACAAGCCCGTCCACATCATGGAAATCTGCGGCGGCCATACCCATGCGATTTTCCGCTATGGCCTCGACAAGCTGACCCCGCCGGGCCTCGAATTCATCCACGGCCCCGGCTGCCCGGTCTGCGTGTTGCCGATGAGCCGGATCGACGAATGCGTGGAAATCGCCGAACGGTCCGGTGTGATCATGACCACCTTTGGTGATGCAATGCGGGTGCCGGGGCGGCGAAAATCGCTGATCCAGGCCAAGGCGGACGGGGCGGATATCCGCATGGTCTATTCGCCGCTGGATGCCTTGGAACTGGCACGCCGCAACCCCGACCGCGAAGTGGTGTTCTTCGGCCTTGGGTTTGAGACGACGACGCCGTCGACCGCGCTGACGATCCTGCAAGCGGCGGCGGACGACCAGACCAACTTTTCCATCTTCTGCAACCACATCACCGTGCCGCCGCCGATCAAGGCGCTGCTCGATGACCCGCATATGGTGCTCGATGGCTTCGTCGGCCCCGGCCATGTGTCGATGGTGATCGGCATCCATCCTTACGATTTCATCGCGCGCGACTATGGCAAACCGATTGTCGTGGCAGGGTTTGAACCCCTGGACCTGCTGCAATCCGTGCTGATGGTGCTGGAGCAGATCCGCGATGGCCGCGCGGAGGTGGAAAACCAGTATTCCCGCGTCGTGCCCGACGATGGCAACCCCGTCAGCATAGCCGCCTGCACCGAGGTTTACGAGCCGCGCCCCAGTTTCGAATGGCGCGGCCTCGGCGAGATTGACGCAAGCGGGCTGCGCATACGGCCCAAGTACGCGGCCTTCGACGCCGAAGTGAAGTTCGGTATCGGTTACGGCCTTGGCCCCCGCGCTGTGGCCGACCCCGACGGCTGCCGCTGCGGCGATGTGATGACGGGCCGGATCAAGCCCCATGCCTGCCCGCAGTTCGGCAAGGGCTGCACGCCGGAAATGCCGCTTGGCGCGCTGATGGTCAGTTCCGAAGGGGCATGTGCCGCCTACTACCAATACGGCGGATTGCGGTTGGAGGAGGCGGTATGAACGCAGGCCTTCGTCCAATGCGCCGCGTGGTGGCCGACCGGGTCACGCTGGCGCATGGCGGCGGCGGCAAGGCGATGCGCGATCTGATCGAGGATGTGTTCACCTCGGTCTTCGCGCCCCCGGGGATGGAGGATCAGGCGCGGCTTATGCACCCCTCCCTCTTGGAACTCGGCGCGCAACTCGCCTTTACCACCGACAGCTTCGTCGTCTCACCGATGGAATTCCCAGGTGGCGATATCGGAACGATTGCCGTCTGCGGCACGGTCAACGATCTGGCGGTAGGGGGCGCGCGGCCCCTTTGGCTGTCAGCGGCTTTCATCATCGAGGAAGGTGTTCCCATCACCACCCTGCGGCGCATCGCCTCCTCCATGCAGGCGGCGGCAGAGGCGGCAGGGGTGCGGATCGTGACCGGCGATACAAAGGTAGTCGGCAAAGGCTCAGGCGACGGGGTGTTCGTCACCACCTCGGGCGTGGGGGTGATCCCGCCGGGGCGCAACCTGATTGCGTCATCGGTGCAGCCCGGCGATGTCGCCATCGTGAACGGCGTCCTGGGCGATCATGGCGCGGCAATCCTTGCCGCGCGCGGGGACATGGCGCTGACGACCGATATCCAGTCCGATTGCCAGCCGCTCAACCACCTGATGGAGGCGGTTTTGGCCGCAGTGCCTGACGTACGGGCGGCACGGGATGCGACGCGGGGCGGGCTTGCCTCTGCGCTGAATGAGATTGCCGATGCGGCAGGCGTGGGTATCGAGATCATGGAGGCTGACCTGCCCTTGCGCGCCGAGGTGAAGGGGGTGTGCGAGATCCTTGGCCTCGATCCGCTCTATCTGGCCAACGAGGGCACGCTGGTCTTGTTCGTGCCCCCCGATCAGGCCGAGGCCGCGCTTTCCGCCATGCGGGCGACCGAGGCGGGGCGCGGGGCCTGCGTCATCGGGCGCGCCGTCACCGCCCATCCGCGGACTGTCGTGATGAAGACCGTCTTTGGCGGTGGGCGCATCGTCGACATGCTGGTGGGCGAACAACTGCCCAGAATTTGCTGACTGTGAAATTTGCTGAACCAATCAAACAACAGGAAAGGGACGACCATGAAGAGACACCTTACAGCTGGCCTTGCCGCCATTCTGGCCCTGCTGCCGATGGCGGCGATGGCCCATACCGGAACCGGCGCGCATATCGACCCGATGCACGGCTTTCTGCACCCGCTGACCGGGCTGGACCATATCCTTGCGATGGTCGCCGTCGGAGTGTTTGCGGCTCAACTTGGCGGGCGGTCCATCTGGGCGGTCCCTGCGGCCTTTGTGCTGGCGATGGTTGCGGGTGGAGCACTTGGCTATTTCGGAACACCGCTGCCGATGGTCGAACAGGGCATCGCGCTTTCAGTCATCGTGATGGGCCTTGCCGTGGCGTTTGGCGTGAGACTGCCGGTCGGCCCCGCCATGGCGCTGGTCGCGGTGTTCGCCGTGTTTCATGGCCATGCGCATGGTGCTGAAGGAAGCGGTGCCGGGTCGTTCCTGGGCTACGCCGCTGGTTTTGTGGTGGCGACCGCGCTTCTGCATGCGGCGGGGGTCGTGCTTGGCCGGACGCTGGAACGGCTTGGTGGCGGGCTTGCGCTCAACTCCCGGCGGCTGGTGGGGGCGGCTGGTGGGGGCGGCGGGTGCCGTCGCCGGTGCCGCGATCCTTATGGGATAGACCCCATGGCACGGGGACGCAAAAATGCATGAACTTGGCATGGCCCGCAGCATCGCGGCCATCGTGGCCGAACATGCGCGCGGGCGTCCGATCAAGACAGTGCGCGTGGCCATCGGGCCCCGCGCCTGTATCGAGCGGGGGGCGCTGGCCTTCTGCTGGGACATCGTGACCGAAAGCACGGGTCTGGCTGGGGCAACGCTCGGCTTTGTCGAGGCCGAGGGGGATACCTTCACGGTCAAGGATTTCGAAATCAGGGAGGATGCGTGATGTGTGGCGTGTGCGGCTGTGCCGATCCGAAAAGTGAAGTCTCGATGACCAACGTCGACACCGGCGAGACGCGAAAGATCCGCGACGCCGCCCAGACACTGGCCGAGGCGCATGCCTTTGCCCACGCCCACGGCCTGCCGCATGATCACCTGCATGCGCATGACCATGATGATGGCCACGATCACGACCACGTGCATGATCATGGGCACGCGCACAGTCACTCGCATGGGCATAGTCACGACCACGACCATGACCATGACCATGACCATGACCATGACCATGACCAAGAGCATAGCCACCCCCATACCCATTCCCACAACCACGAAACCCTGCAGGCCCCGGCCCCAGAACCCCGGATCATAGCGCTGGAGGCGGCGATCCTGGGCAAGAACGATGCCATCGCCGCCCGCAACCGGGGCTGGTTCGAAGGCCGTGGCGTGCTGGCGTTGAACTTCGTTTCTTCCCCCGGTTCTGGCAAGACCGCCCTTCTGGAAGCCACGATCAAGGCGCTGAAAGATCAGGTCGCAATCTCGGTCATCGAGGGCGACCAGATGACCACGAATGACGCCGACCGCATCCGCGCTTCTGGGGCCCCGGCCATTCAGGTCAACACGGGTGCCGGCTGCCACCTTGAGGCCGACATGGTGGCCGAAGCGGCCCGTGCGCTGAACCCCGCGCCCGGCTCGCTTCTTCTGATCGAGAACGTGGGCAACCTCGTCTGCCCCGCGATGTTCGATCTGGGCGAGGCGATGAAGATCGCCGTGATCTCGACCACCGAGGGCGAGGACAAGCCCTTGAAATACCCTCACATGTTCCGCGCCGTGGGGATAGTGATCATCAACAAGATGGACCTCGCCCCGCATGTCGGTTTTGACGAAGCCGCCTGCCGTGCCAATATCGCAGCTGTGAACCCAAAGGCCGAGATCATCGGTGTCTCCGCCCGGACCGGCGCGAACCTTGGCGCCTGGACAGACCGGCTCTTGTCCCTGCTGGCAGAGGCGAAAGCACGGTTCTGACGGGCGGCTTGGCCGAAGCCTGACCCACGGGTGTGGAGCTATTGGCAGGCCCGAGTGTGGAGTGGCCGCTTTGCCGATCGTTATGACGTAGCTGGTGGCAATCGCGAACGGCGGCTAACTGGATTTTGCACCGCAGCACCACTTCAGCGCTGAATGACCGTTGAGGTGAAGGTTTTCTGATGCGGGTCGCGTCGGAACGCTGCGCACTGGCGCGACCACGACCCGCGTTGGAAAACCTCCCAAGGACGAAGCCGCGGGGGTCTTGGATCGACCTATGGGGAAAGTGTGCAGACGGTTGGGACGACGGCTGCGTGAAGGGTGCGGCTGAAGGTGTGCATGGCCCCCAAGACGGGGACAATCACGCCTGATGATCCTGGAAACACTGAGCGATCTGGCGTGATAGCTATCATGTTTCGCGTCGGAGATGGCTGGGCGCAGCCTGTCGTGACCGGGTCTGCCGTGGGCAGCCGGTGGCGTTCCGGGTCATCTGACAGGCGGTGTGTCATGCGGCCTGCTCCCGTGGTGGTGCGCGCGACATC
>JAFIEM010000071.1 GCA_020832555.1 Natronohydrobacter sp.
TGGACAGCGAGCGCCCCGATCTGGTGGTGATCGATTCGATCCAGACCATGTGGCTCGACACAATCGACAGCGCGCCGGGGTCGGTCAGCCAGGTCCGCGCCTCGGCGCATGAACTGGTCAGTTTCGCCAAGAAACGCGGTGTCTCGGTCATCATCGTCGGCCATGTCACCAAGGAAGGCCAGATCGCGGGTCCGCGCGTGGTCGAGCATATGGTCGATACAGTGCTGTATTTCGAGGGCGAGCGCGGGCATCAGTTCCGCATCCTGCGCGCGGTCAAGAACCGTTTCGGCCCGGCAGATGAAATCGGTGTCTTTGAGATGACGGGCAGCGGGCTTGCGGAAGTGGCCAACCCCTCGGCGCTGTTTCTGTCCGAGCGCGGCACCCCCGCCCCCGGTTCCGTTGTTTTCGCCGGTATCGAGGGCACGCGGCCCATGCTGACCGAGATACAAGCGCTGGTCGCCCCTTCTCCCCTGGGCACCCCGCGCCGCACGGTGGTCGGGCTTGATTCGGCGCGTCTCTCGACCATCCTTGCGGTGCTGGAAGCGCGATGCGGCATCCCTTTCGCGGGGATGGATGTTTTTCTGAATGTCGCGGGCGGCATGCGGGTGCATGAACCCGCTGCCGATCTGGCGATTGCCTGCGCGCTTCTGTCCGCTCGCGAAGATGTGGCTTTGCCGCCTGAAACCGTGGTTTTCGGCGAAATCAGCCTTTCGGGCGCGCTGCGGGCCGTGTCCCAGACCGAAAACAGGTTGAAAGAAGCGCAAAAACTTGGTTTTTGCGCAGCCATTGCACCCTGTCTGGTGAAACCGGCAGCGATTGCAGGAATTGAGTTGAAAGAAATGCCCGATCTGGCACAGGTGGTCGGGCAGATATTTGGGGCAGGCTAGGTCCGGCCCGAAACAGGAGAGCGGCATGGAAGGCTTCAATATCGTCGATGCAGGCGTGGCAGTGATTGTCATTGTCTCTGGCATCCTTGCCTATTCGCGCGGCTTCATGCGCGAGAGCCTTGCGATTGCCGGATGGATCGCGGCCGCTGTGCTGGCCTTCATCCTTGCGCCCGCCGTGCAGCCTTTGGTGCGCGAATTGCCCTATGTCGGCAATTTTCTGGGCGATAGCTGCGAATTGACCATCATCGCGTCCTTCGCGGTCGTCTTTGCGGTGGTGCTGGTGCTGGCGTCGCTCTTTACCCCGCTGTTTTCCAGCATGATCCGCAATTCGGCGATCGGCGGGATTGATCAGGGGGCAGGTTTCCTGTTCGGGATTGCGCGCGGCTTCCTGCTCGTGGCCATTGCCCTGATGGTCTATGAGCGCGCTGTCCCGCGCGGGTCGGTCGAACTGGTCGAGAATTCGCGCTCTGCCAGTATTTTCGGCAGTTTTTCGGGAAATCTGGATCAGGCTGTGCCGGAAGATGCGCCGAACTGGCTGGTCAGCAAATATGAAGAGCTTGTGAGCACCTGTCGCTGAGCGTGGGGCGTGACACTGTGCGCGCAATCGGGTAGAGAGCGCGCAACTGCCCCAGCGATGTGAGTCTGCCATGCTCAGCCACCCCTTCGATGACGACAAGCTGCGCGAGGAATGTGGGGTTTTCGGATGTATCGGGGTGGGGGATGCTGCGAATTTCGTGGCTCTTGGCCTGCATGCGCTGCAACACCGCGGGCAGGAAGCCGGCGGGATCATCACGCATCACCCCGAATCGGGCTTTCACTCGGCGCATAGGTTCGGCCTTGTTCGTGACAATTTCACGAAAGCGGGCGTGATCGAGGCCCTGCCCGGGGCCATCGGCATCGGTCATGTGCGTTATTCCACCGCCGGGTCCAAAGGGGCCACGCAGATCCGCGATGTGCAGCCGTTTTTCGGTGAGTTTGCGATGGGCGGGGCGGCGATTGCCCATAACGGCAATATCACCAATGCCGACGCGATCCGGCGCGAATTGATCGAGCGCGGCTCGATCTTTCAGTCCAGCTCGGACAGTGAATGCCTGATTCATCTGATGGCGCGCTCTTTCCAGAAAACCATCCCCGAACGCATGAAAGATGCGCTGCGCCGCGCCGAAGGGGCATTTTCTGTTGTGGCCATGACCCGCACCAAGCTGATCGGCGTGCGCGATCCGCTGGGCGTGCGCCCGCTGGTGCTGGGCAGTCTGCATGGTGGCTGGGTGCTGGCGTCAGAGACATGCGCACTGGACATCATAGGCGCGGATTTTGTGCGCGAGATCAATCCGGGCGAGATGGTTGTGATTGACGCGAAGGGTGTTGAATCAATGCAGCCCTTCGCGCCGCAGAAATCGCGGTTCTGCATCTTCGAGCATGTCTACTTCTCACGCCCGGACAGTTTCTATGCCGGGCGTTCTGTGTATGAAACCCGCCGCCAGATCGGCGTGGAACTGGCCCGCGAAGCGCCTGTCGATGCCGATCTGGTCTGCCCGGTGCCTGACAGTGGCACGCCTGCGGCGATCGGGTTCAGTCAGGAATCGGGCATCCCCTTCGCGCTGGGGATCACGCGCAATCAGTATATGGGGCGCACCTTCATCGAGCCGTCCCAAGCCATCCGGTCAATGGGTGTACGGCTGAAGCTGAATGTCAATCGCGCGCTGATCCGGGGCAAACGGATCATACTGGTCGATGATTCCGTCGTGCGCGGCACCACCAGCCAGAAGATCAAGGAAATGATCATCGAGGCAGGCGCGGCAGAGGTGCATTTCCGCATTGCATCGCCGCCCACGGCATGGCCGTGCTTTTATGGCGTGGACACGCCCGAGCGCGAAAAACTGCTGGCCGCGACCATGACCGAGGATGAGATGCGTGACTTCATCGGGGTGGATTCGCTGAAATTCATCTCGCTGGATGGGCTTTACCGGGCGGCGGGCGAGGCGCAGGGCCGCAATTCCGCCTGCCCGCAATATTGCGATGCGTGCTTCTCGGGCGAATATCCGGTGGCCCCCTCGGACATGATCGAACGCGGGTTCCAGCCTAAACACGCGGCGGAATGACCGCACGCGTCACGTTTCGCCCGCATCATTTCCTTTGTGCGCTGGGGTTTCAGGGCAAGGGCTATTCCGACAGGTTTACCGCCAATATGGCCGGGATCGTCGCGCAGTTGCGCGGCCCTGATGGCGATGCGGTCGAGATCGAGATCACGTTTCAGGCCGACCATATCTGTGCCCCCTGCCCGCACAGGCAGGGCAAGGGATGCGAGAAATCGGCAGCGATCACCGCCCTTGATCTGCGCCATGCAACGGCGCTGGGCCTGCGCAATGGCGACCGGCTGACATGGGGTGACGCGCAGGCGCGGATTGTGGATCGCGTGCCGGAAGGCGCGCTGGAACGACTTTGCACCGGGTGTCAGTGGCGCGCGCTCGGTCTGTGCGATCGCGCGCTCTCAGAGCTTCACGCAAGGGTATCGAAACGGGCATGAAAAAGGGCGGGCACATGGCCCGCCCTGTCAATAATGCAGGATAGCCGTATCAGGCGCTGCGGTTCTTCCAGGCAGCCCATGCGCCGGTCACGATCAGCGCCGCGACTGCCGATTTCACGATGCCACCAAGCTGGAACGGAACCGCCCCGACCATCGCGGCCCCTTGCAGGTCCAGCGGCGTGATGACCCACAGCCACAGGACACCCGGCACGAACAGCAGCAGCGCGGGGATGAAGGCCGCAAGGAACAGACGCCCAAAGCCACGATCCAGACCGCGCTGGACCAGATAGCCGGTCAGCCAGGCCATTGCGACGAAACCGATCAGGAAACCGCCGGTCGGACCCATCAGATGCACGGCACCTGCCGCGCCACCGGCGAATACCGGGAAGCCAAGCGCACCCTGCGCCAGGTAGGTCAGAAGCGTCGCCCCTGCCAGCCGCGCGCCATAGGTCAGCCCGATCAGCGAGATCGCCAGTGTCTGCAGCGTCATCGGCACCGGATACATCGGGACGCTGACCTGTGCCGACATGCCCACCAGCACTGAGCCAAAAACCACCATCGCCAGTTTGCGCAGCAATGTGTCATCAGCACCAAGTGCGGTCATCAGAGGAGTATGAGCCATTCCGGACCCCCATTTGGAAGAAAGTTACGCGGCCTTTATGCGTCACGCTTTTTGCAGTGACAAGCCTGCGCATACCATGTTGGCGCAAGCAGAGCAGTGTTTTCGACCTGTCATCGCTCGCGGCGGGCGTGTTGTGACTTGCGTTACAGGGCCAATGCGTCTATGCCGCCCCATCTTCCCGCGAGTCTTTGACCCGGCGCAGCTCTCGTGGACAGGGGGCGGGAAGAGGAACCCCTGTCTTGTGAAATGCGCCCTGAGAATGAATGGAGATCGCATGCCGCTTTACGAGCATGTCATGATCGCGCGTCAGGATCTGTCGAACACACAGGCCGAAGCGCTGATCGAACATTTTGGTGCTGTCCTTGCCGATAATGGCGGGAAACTCGTGGAACACGAGTATTGGGGCGTCAAGACGATGGCCTACAAGATCAACAAGAACCGCAAGGGGCATTATGCCTTCCTGCGCACCGATGCGCCTGCAGAAGCCGTGCAGGAAATGGAGCGCCTGATGCGCCTGCATGATGACGTGATGCGGGTGCTGACCGTCAAGGTCGATGCGCATGTCGAGGGCCCTTCGGTCCAGATGCAGAAGCGTGACGAGCGTGATCGCGGCGACCGCGGGGATCGTGGCGACCGCGGGGATCGCGGTGACCGTCGTCGGGCATCGTAAGGGAGATCAGGACCATGGCAACAAAACCGTTTTTCCGTCGCCGCAAGGTATGCCCGTTCTCCGGCGAGAACGCACCTGCGATCGATTACAAGGATGTGCGTCTGCTGCAGCGCTACATCTCCGAGCGTGGCAAGATCGTGCCGTCGCGCATCACCGCTGTCTCGGCCAAGAAACAGCGTGAGCTGGCCCGTGCCATCAAGCGCGCGCGCTTTCTGGCCCTGCTGCCTTACGCTGTGAAATAAGGAGCAAGACCCATGCAAGTGATCCTTCTGGAACGCGTGGCCAAGCTTGGCCAGATGGGCGACGTCGTGAACGTCAAGCCCGGCTATGCCCGCAACTACCTGCTGCCGCAAGGCAAGGCGCTGCGCGCATCTGATGACAACATCAAGTCTTTCGAGCATCGCAAATCCGAGCTGGAAGCGCAGAACCTCGAGACCCGCAAGGAAGCTCAGGCTGTCGCAGACAAGCTCGAAGGTGCCAGCTATGTCGTGATCCGTCAGGCCTCTGACGGTGGCGCGCTCTATGGCTCGGTCAGCCCGCGCGATGTGGCGGAGCTGCTGGCCGAAGCCGGTGTGAAAGTCGAGAAGCGTCAGATCGTGATCGCAACCCCGATCAAGACGCTGGGCCTGCACAAGGCACTGATCAACCTGCACCCCGAAGTCGAGGTCGAGGTTGGTCTGAACGTCGCCCGTTCACCCGAGGAAGCGGAAGTTCAGGCATCCGGCAAATCGATTCAGGAACTGGCTGCCGAAGAGGAAGCCGCTGCCGAATTCGAGATTTCGGAACTGTTCGACGATCTTGGTGCTGCAGGCATGGATGACGACGATCCGCGCAATGACGGCGCCAGCGCCGACCCGCGCGACGCCTGATCCGGCCACTGACCGTGACAAAGACGGCCTGCCCTGCAAGGACAGGCCGTTTTCCTTTTGTGGGTCTTTGTTCCGGTTCCGGGTCATTTTCTGGCACAGTGTCGTCTTTTTGCAGCGCAGGCCCGGATTTCGCGCCTTTTTACGGGCGTAACTTGCCGGAAGCATGTAAAAGCTCTAAATATTCATGTAATTGAAATTGATCACGACACCTCTTGGCCGCTTGCGGGCCGAATTCACAGGACGGGTCGAATGACGCTTGAGCAGAACTTCAGGGACGCACAGACGATTGACATGGCACAGCTTGACCGGGTTGAGACAGGAAATTGCGAGACTCTTGAACCTGTCGACATGCTCGCACAGGCGCAGGCGGCCTCGGCCTTTCTGAAAGCGATGGCGCATGAGGGGCGGCTGATGATCCTGTGTCACCTGTCCTCTGGCGAGAAATCGGTGACGGAACTGGAGCAATTGCTGCAGTCTCGACAGGCGGCAGTCAGTCAGCAACTGGCGCGATTGCGGCTGGAAGGGATCGTTTCCTGCCGCCGTGAAGGCAAGACAATGTATTACGCGCTGCAAGACCCCAAGGCCGCACGACTGATCGCGCTGGTCTATGACATGTTCTGCGCCGACGCGAAGGCCTGATTTTCCGTGACCCGGTGACAGGGCGCGGCTATAGTCGGCCCAATGTCAGGCCAGCATATGGCCAGCTTGACGCGGGAGGCAGTCAATGTGGGATATTTCCGCCGCTGTTCTGGCGGGCAGCACCGGGCTGATCATCGGGCTTGTGCTGGGCTATGCCGCCCGTATGGGCGATTTCTGCACCCTGAATGCGATTGAAAGTGCGGCCTATGGCGGCGATCAACGGCGCGCGCGGCTGTGGGGTGTGGTTCTGGGCGTGGCGATCATCACGCTTTTTGTGGCCGAGGCGCTTGGCTTCGCGCTGATCACGCAAAGCCCCTATCACATGATTGCCTTCAACCCTCTGGCCGCGATTTTCGGTGGGCTGGTCTTTGGCTATGGCATGGCATTGGCCGGGAATTGTGGCTTCGGGGCATTGGTGCGGCTGGGGGGCGGAGACCTGCGCTCTTTCCTGATCGTGATGATCATGGCCGTGGCCGGGTTCATCACGCTGGCGGGACCGCTCTCGCCGCTGCGTGTGGCCCTGTTTCCGCAGATCGACGCCGAGACACCACAGGGCTTTGCCCATGCATTCAATGCCATGACCGGCCTGCCGCCGCTGATGCTGGCCATTCCGGTCGGGCTGGGACTGATCGCCGTGGGGTTGGCGCACCCGCATCTGCGCGAAGCCCCGCGCACTGTGGCCTGGGGTGTGGTCGTGGGCTTCGCGATTGCGGGCGCCTTCATCGCGACCTCTGTGCTGCATCAGGGAACACTCGCCGCGATCCCGGTCGAAGGGTTCACCTTCACCGCACCGCTGGGGCGCACGATCCTGTATCTGATGACCTCCAGCGCGGGCGGGCTGAATTTCGCGGTGGGCTCGGTCGTCGGTGTGGTGCTGGGTGCGGCCTTCGCGGCCTTCTGGCGGCGACGGTTTCGCTGGGAGGCCTGTGAAGACCCGCGCGAATTGGGCCGACAGGTCACAGGGGCCTGCCTGATGGGCGTGGGCGGCGTGGTCGCGGTGGGCTGTTCGGTCGGGCAAGGCGCGTCAGCCATGGCCACGCTGGCCTATTCCGCACCGCTTGTCTTTGTCAGCATCATTGCGGGCGCGATGTTCGGCCTGCGCCAGTTGCTGCGCGGCTTTCAGTCGGTGTGATCTGCTGCCCTGTCGTCAATGGCTTGCGCTGCAGGCCCGGACAGGGCATCACGGTGGCGTGAAACGAGTGTATCAAGAGCCATGACCCGAATCTGCCAGATCGAGATCGATGACAGCGGTCTGCCGACGCCGACGCCGGAAATCGAACAGGAACGCAAGGTCGCTGTCTTTGACCTGCTGGAAGACAATTCCTTCACGCTGATGGCGCGCGAGGGCCAGAGCGCGCCGCCCGGCCCGTTCGCGATGCGCCTTGCAATCCGCGAGCGGAGGCTGTGTATCTCGATCGCGGATGAAAAGGGCGAAGGGCTGAACGAGCTGATCCTGTCGCTTGGGCCATTCCGGCAGGTGGTGAAGGATTACTACCAGATCTGCGGCAGCTATTTCGATGCGGTCAAGCGGCTGCCGCCCAGCCAGATTGAAGCCATCGATATGGCCCGGCGCGGGATTCACAATGAGGGCGCGCGCATCCTGCAGGAGCGGCTGGAAGGCAAGGCGGAGATGGATATCGACACAGCGCGCCGCCTGTTCACCCTGATCTGCGTTCTGCATTTCGGGGGCTGAATGGCAGATCGCTTTCCGTCATCTGTCCTGTTCTGCTGCGACCATAATTCGGTGCGTTCACCGATTGCCGAAGGATTGATGAAGAAGCTCTATGGCCAGCGCGCCTATGTCCAATCGGCCGGTGTCCGGAATGACCGCGAAATTGACGGGTTTTCCATCGCTGTCAGTGCCGAGGAAGGTGTAGAGCTGGACCGTCACCGGTCGCGCTCTTTCGAGGAGATGGTGGAATGGGGGGATGATCTGACCGGGTTCGATCTGATCATCGCCTTGTCGCCCGCGAGCCAGAGACAGGCGCTGGAGCTCACGCGCTTCGCCCATATCGACGTAGAATACTGGCCGATCATGGACCCGTCAGGTCTGGGCGAGACGCGCGAAGCAAAGCTTGCGGCCTATCGCCAGACCCGCGACCAGATCAAGGAGCATCTGCTAGCGCGCTTCGGTGTGCCGGGTAAGGAGTGAAAGATGAGCAGAGAGATCATTCAACGCTATTTCGATGCGTTCAACGCAGGCGACACCGAAACCATGCTGGCGCTGGTCAGCGACGATGTGCAGCATTTCGTCAATCAGGGTGATGTGCGGCAGGGTCGCGCGGCATTCGCCGAGTTCTGCAGCCATATGGGGGTCAGCTACCGCGAGGAATTGCGCGATATGGTGATCTTCGCGAGTGACGACGGCGCGCGCGCGGCGGCGGAATTCGTGGTTCATGGCGAATATCTGCAAACAGATCCCGGCCTGCCCGAAGCGAAGGGGCAGCGTTATGTCCTGCCTGCGGGGTCGTTCTTCGCGCTGGAGGGCGGCAAGATCACCCGCATCACGACCTATTACAATCTGCAGGACTGGATCAATCAGGTCTCGGGATGAGCTTGCGCTTTGAGACATTGACCGGGGCAGAGATCGGGCGCGTGATCGAGGGGCTGGCCGCGCTGCGCATCGCGGTGTTTCGCGACTGGCCGTATCTCTATGATGGCGATCTGGACTATGAGCGGCGCTATCTGCAGGGCTATGCGGGCAATCCGCGCGCGATTGTGGTTGCCGCCTGGGCCGGGGATCGGCTGGTGGGGGCGTCAACGGGTTTGCCTCTGACGGAGGCTGACGCAGAATTTGCGGCGGCTTTCGCGGGCAGCCCGCATGATCCGGCGCAATTCTTCTATTGCGCGGAATCGGTGCTGTTATCCGAGTGTCGTGGACAGGGCGCGGGGCACCGGTTCTTTGATGCGCGCGAAGATCATGCGCGGGCCTTGGGCTACGCCATGACCGCCTTTTGCAGCGTGATCCGCCCGTCCGACCACCCTGCCCGGCCCGCAGATTACCGCCCGCTCGATGGGTTCTGGCGCAAGCGCGGCTATGCCCCTCTGCCCGGTATCACGGCGCGGTTTCACTGGCGCGATCTGGGCGATGGTGCCGAGAGCGAGAAAACCCTGCAATTCTGGATGCGAGAGCTATGAAAATCGCGGCCGCTGCCTATCCGCTGGATTTCCTGACCGACTGGAACGCCTATGCCTCCAAGATCACAGCCTGGGTGACACAGGCTGCGGGTCAAGGTGCCGATCTGCTGGTATTCCCCGAATACGGAGCGATGGAGCTTGCAAGCCTTGGCGGCGCAGAGGTCGCGGCGGATCTGGAAGCCGCATTGCACGAAGTGATGCGCCATGCACCAGCGGCCGAGGCGCTGCATTGTGACCTTGCTGCGCGGTTCGGGCTGCATATCCTTGGCGCCTCTGGTCCTGCGCTGGCTGATTATGCCCCCCGCCCGGTCAATCGCGCTGTGCTGTATGGCCCGGATGGCGTGATCGGGCATCAGGACAAGCAGATCATGACCCGGTTCGAACGCGAGGATTGGGATATCGCGCCCGGTCAGGGGTTGCAGGTGTTTGACACACCCTTGGGCCGTCTGGGCATCGTGATCTGCTATGACAGCGAATTTCCCCTGCTCGCCCGCGCGCTGGTTGAAGCGGGGGCAGAGATCCTGCTTGCCCCCTCCTGCACCGAAACGCTGGCGGGCTATACCCGCGTCAAGGTGGGTGCGATGGCACGCGCGCTGGAAAACCAGTGTGTGAGCGTCCATGCACCGACCGTAGGTGCTGCGGACTGGTGCCCCGCCGTGGATATGAATACCGGGGCAGCCGCGATCTATGGCCCGTCCGATCTGGGCTTTCCCGAGGACGGGATTCTGGCGCAAACCGCGCTGAACGCGCCCGGCTGGGCCTATGCTGATGTCAGCCTTGAGACGATTGCCCGCGTGCGGCGTGAGGGGGCGGTTCTGAACCATGCACATTGGGCTGAGCAGGAAATGCGGCTGTCGCGCCCTGTGCGCAAGGTGACACCTGCATAATTCGCTTGAAAACGTCGCAGAATAGGCCCATTTAACCCGCGCGCGTGACCAACCTGCGCGCTATAACGATGGAGTAACCATGGCCAAGGAAGAACTGCTCGAATTTCCCGGTGTCGTCAAGGAACTCCTGCCAAATGCGACATTTCGGGTCGAGCTGGAAAACGGCCATGAAATCAACGCGCATATGGCAGGAAAGATGCGCAAGAACCGCATCCGGGTTCTTGTTGGCGATAAAGTTCAGGTCGAAATGACCCCCTATGATCTGACCAAGGGGCGGATCAATTACCGATTCAAATAGGCCGATGCGGCTTATCCTCGGCTCGGGCAGCCCACGCCGGAAAGAGATTCTGGCGTCTTTGGGCATAGTGCCGGATGCGATCATCGCCGCCGATGTGGATGAAACCCCGCAAAAGGGCGAATTGCCTCGGCCCTATTGTGAACGGGTCACGCGACTGAAGCTCGATGCGATTGACGCTGGCCCCGATGATGTGGTGCTGACCGCAGATACAACGGTTGCGCTGGGGCGCCGCATTCTGGGCAAGCCCGAGACTGCCGGACAGGCGGCGGAATTCCTGCTCAAACTCGCCGGGCGCAGGCATACAGTCATTACGGCCGTCGCTGTGCGAAAGGGCGCGCGCGTCTGGACGCGGACATCAGTCAGCAGCGTCAAGATGAAGCGGCTCTCGGATGATGAGTTGAACCTCTATCTTGCCTCTGGCGAATGGCAGGGCAAGGCAGGCGGCTATGCCATTCAGGGGCGCGGCGGGGCGTTCATTCCCTGGATCGAAGGATCCTATACGGGGATCATGGGCCTGCCTGCAATGGAAACGGCGCATCTGCTGAATGCCGCCGGGATCAGGGGGAGATTGTGAAGGGATCTGTCATTGCCTTGGACAGCTTTCGGGGGCGTGAAGCTGCCGCGCTGATGGTGGATGGCCAGTTGGAAGACCTGCTGATCGCAGAGCCCGAGGCAGCGCTGCTGCCCGAGACCATCTGCCGGGGCAAGCTGGGTCGTCCGGTCAAGGGGATGGGCGGGGCCTTTGTGGACCTGCCTGGTGGCGAAAGCGGGTTTCTGCGTCAGACCAAGGGGTTGCGGCCCGGAACGACTGTATTGGTTCAGGTGGGTGGCAGCTCTGAGCCGGGCAAGGCATTGCCGCTTTCGACGCGTCTGCTTTTCAAGAGCCGCTACGCGATTGTCACGCCCGGAGCACCGGGGCTAAATGTCTCGCGCGCCATCGAGGATGACGCATTGCGCGCGGAACTGGCCGCATTGGCCGCCGAAGTGATGGATGGGGCGGCATCGGATCTGGGCCTGATTCTGCGTTCGGCCTGCGAGACCGCAGCGGATGATGTCATCGCGGAAGATATCGCACAGATGCGCGCGCTGGCCGAAGCCGTGCTGGGCGACACTGACGGCAAGCCCGAAGTGCTGGTCGATGCCCCCGCACCCCATCTCGCAGCATGGCGCGACTGGCCCGCACCCGACAGTCTTGATGACAGTGCAGGCAGCTTCGCGCGTCATGGCGTGACCGAGGCGATTGATGCGCTGCTGGCTTCTGAGGTGCCGCTGACAGGCGGCGGGCATATGGTCATTGAACCCACCCGCGCCCTGATCGCGGTGGATGTGAATACCGGCGCGGATACCAGCCCTGCCGCCGGGCTGAAGGCCAATATCGCCGCCATGCGCGCCCTGCCCCGTCAGTTGCGCCTGCGCGGGCTTGGAGGACAGGTTCTGATCGATGTGGCCCCCTATGCGAAAAAGGAGCGGCACATTCTGGAACAGGCGATAAAGGCGGCCTTCAAACGTGAGGGGCGCGATATCGTGCTGGCAGGCTGGACGCCCCTGGGCAATTTCGAACTGACCCGCAAACGCGACCGCAAACCCCTGGCGCAGGTGCTGGCATGAATTGCCCGATCTGTCGCAAACCCTCGGTCAAGGACTACCGGCCCTTCTGTTCGAAGCGCTGCGCGGATGTGGATCTGGCGCGCTGGTTTCGCGAGGATTACACGATTCCAACCCCTTTGACAGGACTGGAAGATGACCCGGATAGCTTGCCCGGTGGAGAGGATGATCGCTAGGCAAAGAATTTTGCCAAACCCCTCTGGACAGCGCGAGAGCCCTGCCATATGAGACGCTTACCCAATGCGGGAACGACCGCATTCGCATCTGTCGATGCACCCGTGCCCGGGTAGCTCAGGGGTAGAGCAGTGGATTGAAAATCCTCGTGTCGGTGGTTCGATTCCGCCCCCGGGCACCATTTAACAAGACAGACAACACGCAGCCTTGAGCAATGTAATGTAGTCTGTCTGGCGGCTCTGCTTTTTAGTGCACTATGCCTTGCCGCGCGCGCAGTATGCACCGTTCCACGCGCGTGGACCGCCAGCACGCGGGCTGACCACGCCCACCACCTGCCAAATAGTTCAGGTCTTGCCTGCGCGCGCGTCCAGAAGTTGCGACAGCCAGTCAGGGTCCATCTCCGGCACCGATGACAACAGCAGTTCAGTATAGGGTTCATGCGGTGGCGCGAACATCTCTGGCTTTGGCCCCTTTTCGACCACGCGGCCCTTTTGCATGACCACCACCTCATCGGCGATGGCGCGCACGGTCGAGAGGTCATGCGTGATGAACATATAGGCCAGGTTCAACTCGCGTTGCAGCCGGTCGAGCAGTTTCAGGATGCCTTCCTGCACGATCTGGTCCAGCGCGCTTGTCACCTCGTCGCAGATGATCAGTCGCGGTTCCGCGGCCAAGGCGCGGGCGATGCCGATACGCTGTTTCTGCCCGCCTGACAGCTCCGAGGGCAGACGGTCGATATATTTGTCCGGTTCCAGTTCGATCAGCGCCAAAAGCTCGCGGATGCGCGCGTCCAGCGCGCGCCCGCGCAGCCCCAGATACATATAAGCGGGCCGCCCGATCAATTCGCGCAGCCGCAGTTTGGGGTTCAGGGCGGTATCCGCCATCTGATAGATCATCTGGCATTGCCGCAATTGATCGCGTGTGCGCGACCGGTAGTCGGCTGGCAGGGTTTCACCGTCGAATACCACCTCTCCCTCGCGAGGGGGCAAGAGACCGGTGATCACGCGGGCCACGGTCGATTTTCCGGAACCACTTTCGCCAACCACAGCCAAGGTTCGCCCGGCATGGATGTCGAAGCTGACATCGTGCAGAATGTCGACCTTGCCGTAAGCTGCGCGCACATTCCTGACCGAGACCAGCGGCGCATCCTGCGGCGGGGGGGCGACCGGGCGGGCGAAGCTGCGCACCGCCCAGAGGCTTTTGGTATACTCTGCCTTGGGCGCGGCCAGCATGGTGCGGGTGTCGGCCTCTTCCACCTGCTCTCCGCGTAACAGGATCTTGATGCGGTCGGCCATCTGCGCCACCACGGCCAGATCATGGGTGATATAGATCGCCGCCGTATTGTAGTCGCGCACGATGTCGCGGATCGCGGCCAGAACCTCGATCTGGGTGGTCACATCCAACGCGGTTGTGGGTTCGTCAAAGATGATCAGATCGGGGTGATTGGCCATCGCCATCGCGGTCATGGCGCGTTGCAACTGCCCACCCGAGACCTGATGCGGGTAGCGAAAGCCGATCTCGTCGGGTTCTGGCAACTGCATCTTGCGATAGAGAGTCTTGGCCTCTTCCTCGGCCTTGCTGCGGGCCATGCCGCCCAGCACGGGCACTTCGCTATACTGGTCGATCAGCTTATGCGCGGGGTTGAAGCTGGCCGCCGCCGACTGCGCGACATAGGCGATACGACGGCCGCGCAAGGCGCGTTTCTTCCCCTCTGACGCGCGGCGCAGGTCAATGCCGTCGAAATCGATCTCACCGCCCGAGATGCGACAGCCATCGCGCGCAAAGCCCATCGCGGCCAGCCCGAGGGTGGATTTACCCGCCCCCGATTCGCCGATCAGCCCCAGCACTTCGCCGCGATGGAGTGTCAGATCGACACCCTTGATGATCGGCAGCCAATCGTCACCTGCCCGGCCTTCGATCTTCAGATCCTTTATGGTCAGAAGCACATCTGCCATTATCCCTGCTCCTTCAGGCCGGATGCGCGGTAAAGCTGCCAGTCCACGACGAAATTCACCGCCACGGTCAGAAGCGCAATGGCGCCTGCAGGCAGCAGCGGGGTCACGTCGCCAAAGGTGATCAGGGTCGCATTGTCGCGCACCATGCTGCCCCAGTCGGCGGTCGGGGGCTGGATGCCGAGGCCCAGGAAAGAAAGTGATGAGATGGTGAGAAACACGAAGCAGAAGCGCAACCCGAATTCTGCGACCAGGGGCGCGAGCGCATTGGGCAGGATCTCGCGGCGGATCAGATACCAGTTGCCCTCGCCACGCAGGCGGGCGGCTTCGATATAGTCCATGACCACGACACCCTGCGCGACCGAGCGCGCGATACGGTAGACGCGTGTCGCATCCACTGCCGCAATGACAAGGATCAGCGTCAGGACCGTAGTGCCGAAGATCGTCAGCAGCAAAAGCGAGAAGATCAGCGAGGGAATCGCCATCAGCGCATCGACGAAGCGCGAGAGCCCCTGATCGAGCCAGCCGCCCCGCAGCGCGGCCCAGATCCCCAGCAGCGAGCCCACGACGAAGGCCAGTGCGGTCGTGGCGAACGCAATGCCGACCGTGTTGCGCGCGCCGTAAAGCAGGCGCGAGAGCATGTCGCGGCCCAGTCGGTCCGTGCCCAGCAAATGCGTGCTGTCCCAGGGCTGGAACTGCGTGCCCACGACAGCACGCTCGGGGAAAGGCGCAAGCAACGGCGCGAAGATCGCGACAAAGACATATAGCGCAATGACCCAAAGACCGAATGCGGCGGTGAGCGGCATGTCGCGGGCCACACTGGCCATATGGCGCGGCAAGCTGCGCGCAAGACCCGCACGGAACAGCCATGACAGCGGGATGCTGACCGCAATGAACGCGGCGAGAAAGATCAGGACACCCATTATTTCCTCCGCATCAGGCGCGGGTTGGTGAGCGTCGAGAGCACATCCGCTGTCAGGTTCAACAGCACATAGGCCGAGGCGAAGATCAGCGCGATGGCCTGCACCACGGCGATGTCGCGTTTCGACACGCTATCGACCATCAACTGACCCAGACCGGGATAGACGAAGACCACCTCGACCACGACAACCCCGGTGATGAGATAGGCAAGGTTCAGCGCGATCACATTGATGATCGGGGCCAGCGCATTGGGCAGCGCATGGCGCAGCACGATCCTGAGCGGCGACAGCCCCTTGAGGCGGGCCATCTCGATATAGGGTGAGGCCATCAGATTGATGATTGCCGCGCGTGTCATGCGCATCATATGGGCGGTCACGACCAGTGTCAGCGTGAGCGCGGGCAGGAAGGTGACATAGAGCTTGTCGCCAAGGCTCATGGTGGGGTTCAGACGCACCATCGAGGGGAAGAACCCGCTCTGGGCCAGCAGGAAGATCAGGATATAGGCCACGAAGAATTCGGGGAAGGAAATCGCCGAAAGCGCGCCCGCATTGGCGATACGGTCAAACAGCGAATTGCGCCACAGCGCCGCGAGAACGCCAAGGATCAGCGAGAGTGGCACGGCAATGGCAGCGGCATAGAGGGCCAGAAAGACTGTATTGCCCAGACGCGCGGCCAACATGTCGGAAATCGGGCGGCGCGTGGCGAGCGAGACACCAAAATCGCCTTGCAACACGCCGGTCAGCCAGGCCCAGTAACGTACCGGCGCGGGCTGGTCGAGCCCCATCTGTCGGCGGAGTGCGGCCACGGTTTCGGGCGTTGCCGACTGGCCCAGCAGGCTGGAAGCCAGATCGCCGGGCAGAAGCTCGGTCGCACCAAAAATAACAAGCGACACGACGAAGAGTGTCAGAACCCCGAGTGCGAGGCGCTGAAGGATCATCACGACAACAGCGTGCATCCGTCCCCCTGTGTTCTTTTTGCGCCCCTACAGGCGAAAACCCCGCCCCGTTTCGGGGGCGGGGCGAAAGGATCAGGCGAACCACCAGCGTTCGACACAGCGGAACCCGTCAAGGTTCCAGTTTGCCGAAATCTGGTCAGGCGTGGCGACATTCATGGCCGTGGCCATGACGTAGTTGT
>JAFIEM010000072.1 GCA_020832555.1 Natronohydrobacter sp.
TCGCGGCACTGGCCGAAGACCGGCCCGACGAGTTGCGGCAGGCCCATGCCGCGGCGATGTCCACAGGCCCGCGCTGGCGCGAACATATCGGAAATTCGCTGCAAAGACTGCCGGAGATGCGGATCATCCTCGAAAACCTGGCCGCCTGAGCCGCGATTGCGCCGTCACCGGCGGCGAGATACGATCCCAAATGGCGCAGGTGCAGCCAGCGGAAGAGCGCTCTTCACGACCCATGATCACCAGAGGGCACGATTCAAACAGTGTGTGTCCCCTTCTGCACCGAGCAGCTCGGTCACGGCGGCGCGTCGCTGGCCTTGGCTGGTCCCTTCCCTCCCGCACTCCGCCGCGCCTTCGCGAACCCGCGATCCGTGGCGATGAACCGCTCCAGCATCGGCACGATCAGCCGTGCGGGCGGGGTCGGTGGCTGCCCCGCCTCGCGGCCGAGGATTTCGCCATAGGCGACGAGATCACGGTGTAGCGCTGCGGGTAGGTCCACGGTGAGTTTCACCGGCTTGTCGTCGGCCAGGGGGCCGAGTTTCAGCTTGGTCATGTCAGCCTCCCTGCGGGGCGATCACCAGATCGCGGGTGACGAGCACGCGCACCGGAAAGCCCGGGCGGATGGTCAGGGTCGGCGGCACCTCGAGCTCGCGCTCGACGATACGTTGCCCGGCCTCGGTGATGGTGCCGACAGCGCCGTCGCGGATGGCGCGGGCAAGGCGATCCTCCTCGTCCACCGCAAGTTCCGCGCCGATGGCGAGCAGCGTGGAGAAGCTCACCCGGACATGGCAGTTGTCGAGGATGGCGTTGTTCTGGCCATAGGCCTTCTCGATCTGGTTGAGCGACTGCGCGATCAGGAAGCTCTTGATCCCGTACCCCGCCATGAACGCCAGCGCGCTCTCGAAGAAATCGAGCCGCCCGAGCGCCGGGAATTCATCCAGCATCATCAGCACCCGGTGGCGGCGCCCCTTGTCCTGCAGATCCTCGGTCAGGCGGCGGCCGATCTGGTTCAGCACCAGCCGGATCAGCGGCTTGGTGCGCGAGATGTCCGAGGGCGGCACCACCAGATAGAGCGTCGAGGGTTGCGCGCCGCTTATCAGGTCATTGATCCGCCAGTCGCAACGCCGGGTCACATGGGCAACGACCGGGTCGCGGTAGAGGCCGAGGAAGGACATCGCCGTCGACAACACCCCCGAGCGTTCGTTGTCGGATTTGTTCAGGAGTTCCCGCGCGGTCGAGGCGATGACCGGATGCGGCCCGGCCGCGCCCAGATGGCGCGTGGCCATCATCGCCTCGAGCGTCGCCTCGATCGGGCGGCGCGGGTCGGACAGGAAAGCCGCGACACCCGCCAGCGTCTTGTCGGGCTCGGCATAGAGCACATGCAGGATCGCGCCCACCAGCAGCGAATGCGAGGTCTTTTCCCAATGGTTGCGCTTTTCCAGCGAGCCTTCGGGATCGACCAGCACATCGGCCACGTTCTGGACATCGCGCACCTCCCATTCGCCGCGCCGCACCTCCAGAAGCGGGTTGTAGGCGGCCGAGGTCATGCTGGTCGGATCGAAGCGCAGCACCCGGCCATGGCGGGCGCGGAACCCGGCGGTCAGGTCCCAGTTCTCGCCCTTGATGTCATGCACGATGGCCGATCCGGGCCAGGTCAGCAGCGTCGGCACCACAAGGCCCACGCCCTTTCCCGACCGGGTCGGCGCGAAACAGAGCACATGCTCGGGCCCGTCATGGCGCAGGTAATCGCGGTCGAGCCGCCCCAGCACCACACCATCGGCACCCAGCAGCCCCGCACCGGCCACCTCGGCCCGGGTCGCCCAGCGGGCCGAGCCATAGGTGTCGAGGTCAGCCGCCTCGCGCGCGCGGATCACGGACATGGTGATGGCCACGGCGATCGAGATGAACCCGCCCGAGGCCGCGATGGCCGCCCCTTCCCAGAAGATGCGGCGGGCATAGGCGTCGAAGAAATACCACCACCAGAAGAAGGCGGGCGGCGGGTAGACCGGCATGCCCCAGAGGTCGAACCAGGCCGGGCCCAGCTGCGCCTGAAACCCCAGCCGCCAGGCCACCCACTGCGTCGCGCCCCAGGTCGTGACGAGCACGATGAGGGCCACGGCCAGGATCTGGCCCCAGAGGATTTTCGTGGCGGTCATGGTGGGGTATGGTTCGGGTGCCGGGCGGTCGGTCAAGCGGCTTCCGCTGGCGGTCGCAGGATCGGCGGTTGTGGCGTGCAGATCGGATCAGTTCGAGACCATGACAGATATCAGTTCGTAGATGGTCAGCGGCATTGCCGTATTGGCGGCAATTTTTTGGACGACATATTTTCAAAGCTCGAGGCGCTTCGAACGGACGGCGCGAGACTGTGCAGGATTCGTGCACTACGATCGCGACCAAACGGGATCTGACGACAAAAATGATCTTGCTGTCGGGCGCTCACGCAAGTCCACTGCGAACTTCAGAGGTTAGGCTGGGATGGCCGCTCGCATGGCTGAACCCGATGGGTAAATTCTGCGGATCGCCGCCTCTATCCGATCAAGGAAATCGCTTGCCTCCAGCTCGCGATTCTTGATTTCCAGTAACGTATCCAGAAGTTCCTCACGAATTGCTATTGGGTCGACCCCCTCCGGCAATGTGGTGAGCGATCCAACCGAAACTGCCAACTCGAGGGCGAGAAACTGGTTCGTCATAGCAGAAAACGGTCGATATCCTGCGACTTTGCGGCCCTTGATTGCCCACCCGCTTTTCTGTTGCCGCGCCACTTGAAGATATTGGTAGACGGCAAGCTGAGACTTGACCCTTATCAGTTCGAGATCTGCGTTCGCTGTCTGTGCGTATGGAGCGAACGATGTCATGGCGATCGTTCCCGCGAGACCAGAGAAACTGACCTCCGTGCCGCCCTGATACTCCGTTTTCTCGGGCATGTCAGTTGCTGCAGTTACCAACTGATCGCTAATCCTGAACGCACGATGTCCCCAAGCCGTCGCACGCGGGCTAACTGGTTGCAGGCTCATTCCCAAGCAGAAAAGCGCCAGATCAAGCTTCAGATGCGGCGAAGCATTTCGATCAGCATATACTTCTAGTCGATCCAACTGCTTGAGTGCTTCCTCGTGAAGGTTGTTTCCTGCAAGTTTCTTGATATTCTGCAGCTCTCTTGAGTATCGGCTATTTGCGCGAAACTTGTTGACGCCACCCCAAACTCGTTTGCCAGCGGAAATAAAGAAAAGTCCAGAGGCCGCCTCGGCGGCATTTATCGAAAGAAGGCTCATTGCGTTGCTTGGCGATACGCCAAAGTCAACAAGCCAATTATAAACTGACCCGCTGCCTGTTGGCAGATACGGAACGCCATGCGGTGTCCAGAAATCTCGGGCCCAGACATGATTGGTCCATTCTGCCACACCGGTTAATCCATACTCTGCGTGAAGAGCCATCATAGCCGAAAGATCGTGTCCGTGGTGAAGGCGGTGTGCCCATCCACCAGCAATCTCGTATCCAGGTGCGCGATCCATCCATGCACTGATTTCACGAGCATCTTCGGGGTTGAATACCTTGCGGAACATCTGCTGAACTACGCTTTGGTCGTGATCCATTACCGCCCGAGTGAAACGGGTAATTTCGGTGCTATTTGATAGCACACCACTTGCCGCAGCGAAGTATATGAGGCCGGACGTGACCTGTTTGGGGACCTGGCGTTGCTCTAGTGTTATGAGTGGGTTCTCGGAGTTCCGGACACGCTCGAAACTGTCCGCAGAAATCAATGAAGTCCGGTTATCGAACCATTCACGAACCGCTGATGCTCCTTGATTCGACGTCGCTTTGAGGTGCTCGGCCGCATTTCGGGCTTTCTGTTCAGCCTTCGACCGAACATCGCCAGAAAAAGCGCCGACTTGATCCTTGATCTTCTTAAACACTCATTGCTCCTGAATCGGCACTTGTGTCCGAGAGACGGCGGGTGCGATTGACACAACAACCCGCCAAGTTGAATGTCTTTCGTTCATTATACTTGGGTATTTGTCAACAAAATCAATGTAGAAATTGCTACTGAGATCGCCCCCGTCAGGCATCTCCGGCCATTTCGCCCCCCTCACACCCCCAACCCCCGCTTCCGCCCGAGGCTCCAGTCGATCCCGCCGCCATCGCGCACCACGCCGCTGACATGCTGGCCCAGGCCAAGGCTCTCGCGGATGATGTCGAGCAGGTCGCCATGCTCGCCGCTTTGCGCGTCCGTCCATTTGCCCGCAGCCCCCTTGCCGCGATCGGGCCCGGTCAGCCGCACGAAGAGCGACCGGCCCGGCGTGCCGCGGGCGTCGCCGATCAGCCAGTAGCGGCCGGATTTCTCGCCCTGGGGCAGGTAATGGCGGCACACAACCTCGGCGCAAGCGGCAAGGCGGGAAGACAGTTCGGATGCATCGGTTCTGGTCATGGCAGGACCTCCCGCGCGGAACGATGCGCTTGCGGGGGCCGGGCGGCATAGTCTCTGGACATGGGATCACCCCGATATCGTGCAATGGCCTGCAGGATGCGGCGGGCTTCGGTCAGCCGAAACGCCGCCCCTCGGCGGTGAAGCTGTAGTCATTGGCGCGGATCACCTCGTCGATGGCCGCGTCCGAGGTGAGGTACTCGTATTCCTGCCGCAACTGGCGATAGAGCCAGTCGGCCAGATCGCGTAGTGCGTCGGCCACGACCTCCTCGGCATCCTCTGTCACCTCCTGCCCGGTCGGACTGTCGCGGGTGATGTCGATCACCATGGATCGCGCGTGGCAATAATGCCCGCGCAGGCTGGTCTCGGCGCGCAGCTGGTAGAAGTTGCGCCGCTGCGCCTGCTGCAGCGTATCCGCAATACGGTGCAGTTCGCCGTCCTGCGGGGCATGGGCGCGGATACGCGGCACGGCGCGCGGGGCGTAGCTGTACCAGGCTTCAAAGGCCGCGCCGTCACCCTGGCTCCAGAACCCGCGAAACCAGATGCAGGGCGCCTGCCGCGTGCCGCCGCCGTAAAGCCGGACCGGCGTGGTCTTGAACCGCAGCCCGAGGATCGCGGCGATCTGCTGGAAATCGTCATAGACGGCATCGTACCAGTCATGATCGAAGCCGATCTCGCGATACCAGCCGCGGGCCTTGTCCTGCGCGGCTGTATCCAGCTCGTCGAGGCGGTAGACGAGGGTCTCAACGATCCGGGGCATCGGCCGACCCTCCGGTCAGGTGGTCGGCCAGCCACCGGTCGGTGCTGGTCCAGGCCAAGGTCTCGCCGGTGGCGAGGTCCAGCAGATGCGCCCCGCCCCCGAAGGCGCCGACGCGGGGCTTCGAGCAGATCAGCGCGAACTGGAACCCCCAGAGGCCGGTCAGCCCGAACGCCGCCGCACAGACCCTGACGAACTCCAGCACCGCCTGCGGATCGCCGCTGCCCGCATCATGCATCCACAGCGTGCTGCCGCCATGCTCGGGCACGATGGCCAGCGCGAAACCCTCCGAGGGCGGGTCCTCGGCTGCTGCATCCGCCATCATGGCACTGTAGATTTCGAGCGCGCGGGCGGCATTCCCCGCGCTGCCGACATCGAGCAGACAGGAAAACCGGGTGAAATGATCGGCCATCGGCCCCTCCGTCACGGCGGGCACCGAAGGCCTCTCCCCCGGCTCACAACCTGCCACGCGAAGCCGCGCCACCCTCTACCTCGGCTGGTCGTGGGGGGAGGAGATCGACGTGGTCGGCCCTCTGCGGTCGGTCAGCACGGACAGCATGCCGCGCTGCCGTATCACCGAAGCGGCCAGTCGGCTATCGCGCCGCAGTTTTCCCTGTTGAATGCCGCTGATGCGGGTGTGGAGCCGCCGCTCGGCATTGCGGGCAGAACGGCGACCACAGCTTTCAAATCGCGTCAGGCGCAGGCGGTGGCTTCAATTTCGAACAGCAGGCCCGGAATGGCCAGCCGTGTCACGCCGAGCAAGGTCATCGGCGGGGCATTTCGCACCGCCCCAAACCGCATCCCCAGCAGATCGAAGTTCTTAAGCGCCTCATCCACATCCGTCGCATAAATGCCAAGACGGGTGACATGGCTCAGGTCCATGCCCGCGCCCTCAAGGACCGCTGCCAGATTGTCCAGCGCCAGACCGATCTGGCCGCGCATATCGCCCAGGTGCTGCGGGTTGCCGTCCGCATCAACGGCGGTCTGACCGGCGCAAATGACTTGGCGCGTCGCGCCTTCGATGATCTCGGCCTGATTGTAACCCAGTTTCAGGGACCAGTCCCACGGATTGACGGCAGTGCGTTGCATGGCAAATTCTCCTTTTTGGTGTCCATGCAGCACTCGTAGAACTAAATGGTGCCAGAAATTGGCGCCATTCATGCTATGCTGATCACATGAACATTCGTACCCGCCATGATACCATCGTCCGTCACCTGCGCCGCTCGGGGACCGCGACCGTCGATGCCCTTGCTCACGAGGTCGGCGCCTCGCGGCGCACGGTGCTGCGTGACATCGGTGCCCTGCGCGACCAAGGGTTTATCATTCACTCAGAACCCGGGCGCGGCGGCGGCGTGCAACTCGATCCACAATCGATGCAGACAACCGCGCGGCTTGCTGTGGCCGAGGTCTTTGCCCTGCTGATCAGCGTGGCCGCAATGCGCGCGGCCGGACACCTTCCGTTCTCGGGCCTCGCGGATGCCGGACTTGCAAAGATCGAAAAGACCCTGCCACCGGAAAAAGTCCGAGATCTGCGCCGTTTTCTGGGCTGCCTGCATGTGGGGAAACTTTCGCCGCTTCAGGATTTGTCGGACGTGGGATCGATCGACCCCGATCTATTGCCCACCTTCGAGACCGCTTTCCTGGAACGCCTGCACCTGAGGTTTCAGTATCGCGATGCCAAAGGCCGGCAGACGGTCCGTGAGGTTGAACCGCAGGCCATGCTAATCTTGCCACCGCTGTGGTATCTGGTGGCATGGGACCCCGCACGCGCGGATTTCCGGCATTTCCGGATGGACCGCATCAGTAAACCGGATGTCATCAATGGTACAAAGTTCCGGCAACGCCACGTGCCGTTTGACGAGGACGTCTGCCCTTACAGCAACTTGCCGCGTTGAAGCTTCAGAAGCTGAAGCTCGATCCTATGGTTGCATCGATCAACGAGGGGTCGTTGAACCTTGGCACAATGCAGCACGCGCCCGCTACCCCGTCCAAGGGGGCCACCGACATGCCCGGCCCGTATCGGACGGTCATCGCCACGTGCCTGATGCAGCGTAGTGTCACTGACACCTGCTATTCGTTGTTGGTCGCGGCAACCCACAGCGGTCACCTGCAAAATGGCGAGAAATTACAAGCTGCAAAGTAGCCGCCTGCAGAACAACTGAATGAGCCTCATCATGCCACAACCATGAAGTTCCCTCGCAACGGTCAACCAAGGCCGACCATAAGGGCTCTGCCGATTATCACATAGTGCCCGGCAATATATTCGTCTGCCAGATTATACGACATTCCAGATGAAAAATAGACTTGCCGCCATAACCCAGTCAGTTGCGGCACAGAAGGGAATGTACCAGCGCGGTATTTCCGTGTCGACAACGCTGTGGTGCAATAGATCCCACAGCCCGTGCAGAGCAAGCGCGACAATTATCAATGATGGATACCCATTCATTCCAGCCCATGCAGCAGCGGAGAATGCAAGCGCGGTTGGCAGCTCAATCAAGATACTGCGAACACGTCCGTCCTTGAATGCGTATCCGATATAAACGCCAGCGATAAGCACCAGTGTCAGTGCAGCCAACTGATACGAAAGTTCAGGCGACAAGACGAGATGAACAGGAAGCGGCGCAATGCCAATTATCACGCCGGAACGGACAGGAATGCGAGAAAGGATGAGAAAGCTATCGGCCATATTTGACAGTTGCAGCCTTGGCAGAAGCCGTCAATACGGCCCCGAAGTTGTCAGCAGGTGTTCTTTGCCGTTTAGGTAGGACTGGCGATGCCATATCCGCCGCCGTCGAAGGCCGCCAGTATCTTGCCACGCGCCAGGACGACACGGGGGTCTTGACACTCGTCAGAGTCCTGACAATAACATACTAAACGTTATGTTTCTTGTGGAGAAGGTCTTTCATGACAATTCGAACATGCGATCTTCCCACCGATGCGTTCTTGCGCCGCTATGTCCTGGATGGCGGCTACACGGACTGCTATATGACCGAGGTGCCCGGACATGTCCCGCTTGGCCAATACGTTGGGTCCTTCTACACGACCTGGCTGTTCAAGGCAGAACGCTTGCTTCTGTCCTTGGCTGGGCACAAATCGACCGACGCCGATGCCGGAGACCTCGCCCGGGGTGAAGCCGCCTCATTTGCCGCATGGCGGGTCGAAGATCGAGATGAGGATCAGCTGTTGATGTGCGATGCCACAGGCCGAACACGGTCCTGGTTTGGGGTTGCCACGATCTCTGACGGCAGATCGAGACAGACGCTGCTCTATTTCGGCTCCGGAATCACGGCTGTCGCAAGCGGCAAGGCAGGTCGCAAGTCGATTGGTCCGCTGTTCTTGGCGCTGACCGGGTTTCACAAACTCTATTCCAAAGCGCTGCTTACTGCGGCACGGCGCAAGATCTTGCGCGCGGAAAGTGCGGTGGAAGCATGATGGCTTTCTGGGTTCCCGCCGTTTTTGCAGCCGCTATCGCAATCATCCATTTTGTGGCAGGGGGGCGCGAAATTGCGCGACCCTTGCTTCGACAAGGCGCGTTGTCGCCCAGTGTGACCTTGACCCACTACTACTGCTGGCACATGGCGACGATCAGTCTTGCCGGGCTCACTGGGTGCTATGCGTATGCCGCTGTCTCTCAAGACGGGCGCATCCTTGCAACCTTCGCGACCTTGATCGCCTTCTCCTTCTGCATCTGGGGTCTTATGCTTGTCTTGTGGAAAGGACAGCGCCATCGTGACATGCCCCAATGGGTGCTGTTTCTTGGACTGACGGCCAGTGGCATCTGGGCGCATTCTGTATGAAGAACCCTGCACAGCGCCGCCGGCGGGGCCCGGATCCTTGGATCGAAGCCGCTTACGCTCTGTTGGCACAGCACGGTCATAGCGCCGTGACGATCGAGCAGCTTACGGCGCAGACAGCAAAGACACGCGGCTCGTTCTACCACCATTTCAGCAGCATGGAGAGCTTTGTCGAGCAGTTGATGACCGATTGGCGGGAACGCAACACGGAACGCATCGTGCGCCTCGCACAAGCCACACCCGAGCCGGGCGCACGGCGAAGCCTTGTCAACCGTGAGGCAGTTCAGCTGAATGCACATCTCGAAACAGCGCTTCGTATCTGGGGTGGCGTGCATGCTCGAGTCAAGTCCGCCTGCGACGACGTCGATAGACGACGGGTAAGCGTGCTTGCGGGTGATCTGGTTGATCTGGCCAAAGCGCAGGGGTGCGAGCTGTCAGAACAGGAGGCAGGAGCACTTGCACAGATCGAATATGCGGCTTTTGTCGGCGCACAGTTGCTTGCACCTGAAGAGAATGGCACCTCGTCGACTGAACTCGGGAATTTATATGACGAGATGCTGAACGCATATTTGACGCATCGGTCGAGCAAGGAAGGGTCTATATGACCATCAAGAATACCGAATGAAATTGACCCGCGCGGCCACAAACATCAAAGCCCACTCAGCGCGCGTCTGGTGCGCGTTTCAAGAGATGAATTTCAATGAATGAAACTTCCCAAACACTTCAAGCGATTGGCGATCTGGACTATTATGATCAGCGTTCGATCGTCCTGCCCCATTCCATCACACCGCTTGAAGCATGGAACCTGATCATGGCAGGCCCCCAGCCGATACTCCGCGCAGCCTTTCGCGTCCGGGATGCGATATCTGCCCGGTTCGGGGTCAAGCGGATCGGTGGCTTTTCGGGAACGCCAAAGGACACGGTTCAGATCGGGGATTATCTGGATTTTTTCCTGGTCGAACATGTCGGGCCTGATGTTCTGATCCTGACCGAACGCGACCGCCACCTTGATGTCATGACCTGTATTTCGACAGCGGAGAAATGCGTGACCGTAACATCGTCGGTTGTGACACATAATCTCTTTGGCCGTGCCTACATGTTGCCGGTTGGCGTTGCGCATAAGCTGATCGTCAGCGGAATGCTGCGGCGACTGAAGCGGCGCTTGCAGACGCAGAACTGATCCATCCGTGCCGCCCGTCAACGCGAACATATGCATTGAAACAAGGCTTTGCCTTGTCGGGTCGCGAACATCAATGCGCCAGAATTCGCATCTGCTCTGGGACGATATTAGCAGCGGTAAGGCAGGCTTGCGCTGATGAAGTGTATCATGGTTCTGGACATCAACAATGAACCGATGAACGGCGGTTCCTTTGCCCGCGTGCTTCCATCCTATTGGACGACATCCATTTATTCACTTGCCACTCTGGCGCTTGCTCCGATGCTCAGGGGGCAGGCGCTACATGACCATCTGTGCAACGCAGGCGGCATGGAACAAGCGCGCCAATCATTGCTTGAACAGTGCTCTGGGATCGATGTGGCCATGGGTTTCAGCGCCGGTGGCACAGTTTTATGGCAAGCCTGCCTGGCCGGGTTGCAGTGTCGAGATCTGATTTGCCTCTCGTCCACCCGTCTGAGGTATGAAACCGCCAAGCCTGCGGCCCGCACCCATGTATTATTCGACTCGGCCGACCCAGGCATCCCGCAAACGCCACGACTGCGCAGTCTGGCTGACAGCTACAGTGTTGCTGGAGTGCAGGGTCATAACGCGTATTGCGATCCAAGCTCGATCATTTCTGCGAACGGGCGAAAGACCCTTTCAGAGATATTGCGCACGTCTCTCCCACCAAATTGACACTTTGGTGGCTAGGTCCCGGCCGGCGGCGCCAAACTTGTGAGGCATGGCAAGTGGCTGCTTCCTAAAGTTGCAGCGCATGCAATGCCGCGCTGCCGAAAGTCAGCTTTGCGCCCCTTGTGAAGGTGACGGCATAATCGACGTGCCCGGCCCTAAGCCGCCGGTCGGCTTGTGGTGCGACATTCCGCGAAGCGGTCTTTCAGACTCGGCGCAGCGTCGGACAGAGAGGCAGCCTCTTTCGAATACGCCTGCAAGCGGCAGTATCGGCAGGTGGGCAGATTCGGGTCGCTACGCTAATCTCCGAAAAAAGAGGCTTCAAAAGGCCGGGTGCGTCTACAGAAAGTAGTTGTATAACCAGAATACGAAGCAATTACCGATAAAAGAGTGCCTGAATGATACCATCATTTTAGGGGATCAGCGAGTTCCAATTCATACAATAAACGGCGGTGCTTTTGTAAGGATCTCCAACATGCCAGAACATATATCGAAAGCGAGACCTTCAGAATAGCAATCCACGTGGCAGAGGTATGTTAATCAGTTGAACAAACAGAACCCAGATTACTGCTGTGGCAATGATCGGAACCACAATTGTACTGGGCCAATGCTGAAAAGGATGGCGCGTCAACAGAAAGCTCGCTCCGATCAGCGTCGCGGCCACGCTGACGATCAATCCCAGTTTTCCAATCAACCAGAACATACCCATGCCTATTGCGACCAACCCCACGCCCGTCAGCAAAATCGCGCGCAGGTTTTCCGGGGGGTCATCAGATTTGCCGCGCAGCACATCAATCCAGATTGCAAGACCTGCAATGATCAGGGTGATGTAGGCAAGCTGCGGAAAGGCATGAGGCCCTAGTCCGGGCCCCGGACGCCAGTTGCCGTAGGTGATGTCCAGCAGGCCAACCACGCCAATAATTATGGTGATCAGCCCAGTGAAAAAGTCCAGACGGGTAAAGGCAGTTGAAAAGATATTCTTCATCTTTGGCACCCTTTCGGAACACAAGTTACTTTCGCTCGCGCATGACCACGGTAAAGGTGAAGATCATGATCGCAGCCGTCGCATACAGGCCAATGGCAATTGGGCTCGACAGCAAGTGTGTCCATTCACCCCGACCGATCAATAGCGATTGACGCAAGGCGCGCTCTGCTCCGGGTGCGACGATGAAACCAAGAATCAGCGGCGCCAGCGGAAAATTATAGACCCGCAACACAACCCCTAGCAGTCCGGCAAACAGCAGCACCCAGACATCAATCACCGAATTGCCTGCAGCGAAGGTGCCCAGAATAGCTAGCACGCAGACAATGGGCAGCAGAATACGCGACTTGATCATGGCAATCTTGGAATACAGTGGCAGCAGGAAATGCGATAGCGCGAGATTGATGATGTTGGCATAGATCAGGATCAGGAACAGCGCATAGATGACCTCAGTATGATCATAGATCAGTCGAGGGCCGGGCGTCATCCCCATCAAGATAAAAGCCGCCCCAAATAGCGCGGCAGTAGCACTGCCCGGAATGCCGAAGGCAAAAAGCGGAATGAGCGTGGAGCCGGAAGTCGCACTATTGCCGGCCTCGGCAGCAGCGACACCTTCAAGCGATCCTTTTCCGAACTCGACAGGGTGCCGTGAAAAGCGTTGTGCAAGCCCATAGCTGATGAACGCCGCCAGAGATGACCCCGCGCCGGGCAGGGCCCCGATTAGCGTGCCCATCGTTGTGCCAATCCATGTGGCCTTCATCGTGGCGCGGAACTCGGCGAAGGTCAACTTGTCTTTGCTGGCGTCATAATCGCCCAGCAGTGATTGCGCCTGTTGTTTGGTCTCATCAACGATCCGGCGGACCCGCTCCATCCACGCCTTCGACAACTGTATGATTAGTTCTGACACCGCGAATATGCCGACAAGCACAGGGATCAGCGCAAGGCCACCCGACAGTTCAGGGATGCCGAATGTCAGCCGGACCGAGCCCCCGATAGGGTCGCGACCGATCATGGCCAGCAGAATGCCGAGCGCGGCCATCGCCACCCCTTTCGCCACTTTGCCTTTGGTCAGAGCCGAGATCAGCAAAAGCGAGAAAGCATAGAGCGCGAAGAATTCCACCGGCCCGAATGTGAGCGCAACAATAGCCAGCGGCAGCGCTAGGAAGATAAGCACAAAGTCACTTGTGGTGTCGCCGATCACCGACGAATAAAGCGCCGTATTCAGCGCTTTGTTCGGGTAACCTTTCAGCTTGGCCTGATAGCCATCAATCGCCGTTGCCGCAGAGCCGGGCGTGCCCGGCACCCCGAATGAGATTGCAGAAATCGACCCGCCAAACATCCCCCCCTTATAAATGCCCGTCAGCAATCCAAGTGCCGCAGCCGGTTCAAGAAAAAATACGATCGGCAGCAAGATGGCGATTGCCATGTCGCCGCTCAGGCCGGGGATTGCACCCAGTGTAACCCCCATGAAAACACCGATGGCCACATACAGAATGACTTCGGGGCTGAAGGCAAGGTAAAGCGCATCAACAAAGGCTTCCAGCATCATTGGGACCGCCTGAATGGTTGTTTTGAATTTTCAATCTGGCGGATCGGGAACCGCCGATGTTTGGGATCGAAAAAGGCCCCCGCGCGTTTCCACTTGCGGAGGCCGGAGCAGTTTAATCGATCTCGCCCATGCTGCGTAGGATGTCACCAATCGAGGCAACCGTCGCCTGATAAAGCGCTGTCGAATCCGCCGCGTTCAGAGGCTCGATACCCGCGTTGACACGATCGCTCATTGCGATCGCCGTGGGCGATGCCAGGGCTTCCATGAAGCAGTCCTGCAAGTATTCGACCGTTTCCGCAGGGACGTCAGAAGTAGCGATCACCATCAGCCATGCTGGCAACACAACATCATATCCGGCTTCGCGGAATGTCCGTGTATCGGGTAGGACAGGCGAACGTTCTGCCGAGAAAACCCCCAAGGCTGTCAATTCTCCAGATGCGACTTCTGATGCAATGCTCGGTGGTAGTGTCATGCCAAGGTCGATGTGACCGCCCATGATCAGACTGCGGGTTTCGCCGCCACCAGAGGTTGGTACGTGAATATTTTCTAGCCCGGTTTCCATTTCAAACAGGATGAGCGGCAGATGCACCAGCCCCATAGGATTGGCATGGCCGAAAGTGATGCTACCAGGATCAGCTTCGGCGGCCGCGACCCAGTCCTCTATGGTTTGGATTGGATGGTCGGGGCGTGTGTAAACAGTCGGCAGCCATTCAGTGAAATTCATGACAGGTTGCCAGTCATCGTGGCTCCAATCGACATCATCAAGAAAGCCTGATGTTACAACAGGGCCATAATCCGAGACGAGCAGCGTGTGCCCATTGGCAGGGGCATTACGGACAAAATTTACGGCCTCAAGGCCTGCGGCACCCGACATGCTGACCACGTCGATCCGCGGGCCACAAAACTCGGGTGCAGTCGCGGACAATACGCGTGCCGTAATGTCGCTGCCGCCACCGGGGCCGAACGGAATGACCAAGCGGATCGGATCGCTACCCAGCGGGCTTGCGCTCGCGAGCGCAGGTGCAAACGCCATAGCCGCTGTAGCTATCACCGCTGCAGAGCCTTTGAGTGAGGGTATGATGTTGAACATGATTTTCTTCCTTGTTGGATTTCGCGGCGAAGGGTCGCGTTGGTGGTTGCTCTGATCAGGTTGTTCCTGAATTGGTATTTGCTGAATCTTAAATGATCGCGGAGCGGATTAGGGCGATGTCAGGCGACGGAACTGGTGTTACGGTTGATTGGAATGGGTAACCACTCCAAGAACACGCTAGCAGCAAAGCAGAAGGCTTTTCGACCACATTTTACACATAAATGAGCAAATAGACCGAAAAAATGGGGAAATTCAGGATTGGTGACTGCAATTGGCCAATTTGGCAGAGCACCGTCTGATCGGTATGTCATTTTGAATGGTCTGATGCGATTGTTCCCCCTTGCTGACCTGATTACAAGGTATCCCTGTGATGACCGCATTCCCGAAGGGCCCCCAGCAAATCTGGCCGCAATTTGGCCTGCTTGTCGGAGCACACTGTCTGGGCGCTATGAATTTGCTGGCAGTTCTGGCTTGCAGCCCATTGATTGCCGCAGAACTCCAGCTTTCGGCAACTGAGATCGGGCTTATCGCAAGTGCCTATGCACTGGGTATCACCTTGCTATCGATTCCTTCCGGACGCTTGAGCGATGTCATCGGAGTGCGGATGTCACTGCTTTTGGCGGGGCTGGTCATGGTGGCCGGGACAGTGGTGTTCGCGCTCGCGCAAGGTATCGGCCAAGCGTTTGCGGGGATGTTCATTGTCGGTTCCGGATACAGCCTTGTCAATCCGGCAGCGGGGCGTGCGGTCATGCTGTGGTATCCGACTGGGGTCCGCGCCACGCTCATGGGCATAAAGCAGACCGGCGTGCCTTTGGGCGGCGCATTAGGCACCAGCGCGGCATTGCTCGCCCCGCTCGCAAGCTGGCAAGGTGTTGTCATGGGCGTCGGGGCTGTGACAGCCGCCTGCGGCGTGGCCTTCCTGCTTTTACCCGCTGACAATGATAAAAATGCCACTCCGAGAGTTGCTCTGTCAGAGGAACTCGCAGCCATCCGGTTGTTGTTCAGAAATCCGGTTCTGGGCCGCAATAATCTGGCCAGCGGCCTGAATAACGGCGCGCAGTTCATCCTGTGGAGTCACCTGATAGAATTCTTGCGCCTTGGTGCCGGGTTTGGCCTGCCTATGGCGAATGCCTTTCTCAGTCTGTTGCATATTTGCAGCATAGCTGGACGGATTTTTTGGGGCTGGGCCACCGATTGGCTCTTTCGCGCGGACTCTCGCCTCACGCTGATGATTGTTACCGGAGTGTCCGCAGTCAGCTTGCTGGCGATAGCAACTATCGGTCCGAGCAATGCGGTCCTGCTTGCTCCGCTTGTGGTCGCAGTTCTCGGACTTACGATTTGCTCTGCTACAGGGGTGCAGGTGGCATTGACCTTGCAGAGCATTGACCCGCCACGATCTGGTGGTGCGATTGGCTACAACATGGTTGCCACCAATCTGGGCGGAGTGCTGGCACCACCACTGTTCGGGCTGATCGTTGAAACGAGCGGAGGGTTTGCGCTTGCGTGGTGCCTTACCGCAGCGGCCGTCATTTTTGCATTTGGTTTGCTGTGGGTCGATCGTCAAAATTTCTGAGCCGCAGAGGCTGAATGCGATGTCGCAACCATCAATGGACATGATGGAGGTCCGCCACAGGTTTATTCTGCGGGTGCATTGCTGCGCCGCCGCATGTCGGCTGTCCGCCCTCTGCGAAGGCAACGACAAGATCGACGTGCCCGGCCCATAGCCGTCAGTCGGCAAGTTGCAGAGCATTCTTGCAAGCGGTCACT
>JAFIEM010000073.1 GCA_020832555.1 Natronohydrobacter sp.
GCTTGAATCAGAAATCAAACCAGATGGGAATCCTGATTGTCCACAGGCCCTAGTAGCAATTGAGGCTTGCGCGACGGAACGTCAGGAAGAACTTAACAGTTTTCCCGCTCCGCACACTATGTTGCGCCTACAAGATATTTCCGTGGAGGCGCAGCGAACAGCAGAAAGTTCTGCGCATCCGCCCTTCCCCGGCTACTCCGCCGCCACCCGACGCGGCTTCAACAGCGGCCCCAGATAGCGCCCCGTATGGCTGGCCTCGACCGCCGCCACCTGCTCCGGCGTGCCGACCGCAACCACCTGCCCGCCCCCATCGCCGCCCTCTGGCCCGATATCCACAATCCAGTCGGCGGTTTTCACCACATCCAGATTATGCTCGATCACCACGACCGTATTGCCCTGATCGACCAGTTCATGCAGCACTTCCAAGAGCTTCCTCACATCCTCGAAATGCAGCCCCGTGGTCGGCTCGTCCAGAATATAGAGCGTCCGGCCCGTGGACCGGCGCGAGAGTTCCTTGGACAGCTTCACCCGCTGCGCCTCGCCGCCCGAAAGCGTCGTCGCCTGCTGGCCCACCTTGATATAGCCCAGACCCACCCGCATCAGCGCATCCATCTTCTCGCGGATCGACGGCACGGCCTCGAAAAACCCCTGCGCTTCCTCGACCGTCATATCCAGCACATCGGCAATTGATTTACCCTTGAACAGAACCTCCAGCGTCTCGCGATTGTAGCGCTTGCCCTTGCAGGTCTCGCAGGTGACATAAACATCGGGCAGGAAGTTCATCTCGATTTTCAAGACGCCATCGCCCTGACAGGCCTCACACCGCCCACCCTTGACGTTGAAGGAAAACCGCCCCGGCTTGTAGCCGCGCGCCTTCGACTCCGGCAGCCCCGCGAACCAGTCGCGGATCGGCCCGAACGCGCCCGTATAGGTCGCAGGGTTCGAGCGCGGCGTGCGCCCAATGGGCCGCTGGTCAATGTCGATCACCTTATCGAGCTGTTCCAGCCCTTTGATCGTCTCGCAAGGCGCAGGCGTCTGGCGGGCACCGTTCAGCCGCATGGACGCCGTCTTGAACAGTGTCTCAATCGTCAGCGTGGATTTGCCCCCGCCCGAAACCCCGGTCACGCAGACGAACTTGCCCAGCGGAAATTCAGCAGTCACATCCCGCAGATTGTTCCCGCTCGCCTTGACGACAGTCAGCTTCTTGCCATTACCCTTGCGCCGGGTCTTCGGCACCGCAATTTCCCGCGCCCCGCTCAGATACTGGCCCGTCACACTGGCCGGGTCTGCCATGATCTCGGCCGGTGTCCCTTGCGAGACGATCCGCCCGCCATGCACCCCGGCCCCCGGCCCGATATCCAGCACGAAATCGGCGGTGCGGATCGCTTCCTCGTCATGCTCGACCACCAGCACAGTATTGCCCTGATCGCGCAGATTGCGCAGCGTGGTCAGCAAACGGTCATTGTCGCGCTGGTGCAGCCCGATGCTTGGTTCATCCAGCACATAGAGCACCCCCGTCAACCCGCTGCCGATCTGGCTGGCCAGACGGATGCGCTGGCTTTCCCCGCCCGAAAGCGTGCCCGCATGGCGCCCCAGCGTCAGGTAATCCAGCCCCACATTGACCAGAAATCCCAGCCGCTCGCGGATTTCCTTCAGGATCGCACGGGCAATCTCGTTCTTCTGCTTCGACAAGGCATCCGGCACCGTCTCGACCCAGGCCAAAGCCTCGCGAATGGCCATCTCGGTCACTTGCCCGATATGCAGTCCCCCGATCTTGACCGCCAGAGCTTCGGGCTTCAGCCGGTGCCCCTCACACACCCCACAAGCCCGCTGGTTCTGATAGCGCTCGAATTCCTCGCGAATCCAGGCGCTGTCCGTCTCGCGATACCGCCGCTCCATATTCGGGATCACGCCCTCAAAAGCACGGGTGACATTATAAACCCGCCCGCCCTCGTCATAGCGAAACGGCAATTCCTCGCCATTCGAGCCATAGAGGAACACTTGCTGCACATGCGCAGGCAGGTCTTTCCACGGTGTCTTGGCGTCAAACTCGTAATGCTTGGCCAGCGACTCGATGGTTTGCAGAAAATAGGGCGACTTGCCCTTGCGCCAGGGCGCAATCGCCCCATCCGCGACCCGCAAAGCATGGTCCGGCACCACCAGCCGCTCGTCAAAGAACAACTCCACTCCCAGCCCGTCACAGGCCGGACAAGCCCCCGAGGGCGCGTTGAAGGAAAACAGCCGCGGCTCGATCTCGGAAATGGTGAAGCCACTGACCGGACAGGCGAATTTCTCGGAAAAGGTAATCCGCTCGCCCTCTTCCGCCGCAATCTCCAGCACCGCGATCCCATCCGCCAGATCCAGCGCCGTGCGCAAACTGTCCGCGAGCCGCGTCTCGATGCCTTCGCGCACCACGATCCGGTCCACCACCACGTCAATGTCATGGCGGAATTTCTTGTCGAGCGTGGGCGGCTCTTCCAACTCATAAAACGCGCCATCCACCTTGACCCGCTGGAAGCCCTGCTTGCGCAGTTCCAGAAACTCCTTGCGATACTCGCCCTTGCGGTCGCGCACGATCGGGGCCAGCAGATAGGCGCGCGTGCCCTCTTCCAACGCCATGATGCGGTCCACCATATCCTGCACCTGCTGCGCCTCGATCGGCTGGCCGGTCGCGGGGCTATAGGGCGTGCCTGCGCGGGCAAAGAGCAGACGCATGTAATCATAGATCTCGGTCACGGTGCCAACCGTCGAGCGCGGGTTCTTGCTGGTCGTCTTTTGCTCAATCGAAATCGCGGGCGACAGGCCCGAGATATGGTCCATATCCGGCTTCTGCATCATGTCCAGAAACTGCCGCGCATAGGCCGACAGCGATTCGACATAGCGCCGCTGCCCTTCCGCATAAATCGTGTCAAAGGCGAGCGAGGATTTCCCCGACCCCGACAGCCCGGTGATGACCACCAACTGGTCACGCGGGATCGTCACATCGATATTCTTCAGATTATGCTCGCGCGCCCCGCGCACCTCGATGAATTTCTGCTCGGACATCCCACACCCCACGGCTTACCTCGCGCAACATAGAGTGCCGCGCCCGAGTCTCCAAGCAAAATGAAAGAACATTTAACGAACAAATATACCCAGGCTTCATCTTGCCAAAAATACTCAATACCCTCGCGCGGCCAGAGCGTGACCGCGCGGGTCTGGCCCTCAATAAGCGCTGGTCTGCCCTGTCCGCAGCGCCCGCAGAAGCGATGCTTCGGCCCAGCTGTCCCGCCCGCCCCGGTCGCGGATTTCCTGCAATTGCTGCTGCGCGGCCGCAATCTCGCCCTGCAACACGAAGCCCTGCCCCATATAGCTGCGCGCAAGGATATTGTCGGGATTGGTGCGCAAGGCACCCTCGTAATAGGCCAATGCCTGCGCCCAGTCGCCCTGCTGGCGCGCGATGAAGCCGCGATAGGTCAGCACGCGGTCATCACCCGCCTGCATCGCGTCCAGTACGTCCGATGCATGATCCAGCTTGCCCGCATAGGCCAGTTCGCGCACCGCGCCATAGCGCTGATCATCATCCAACATGGAAGAGCGCGCGCCGACACACATCCGCCGCCCTTCATCCCAGATTTGTCCGCGCGGGCATTCGGTCGATGTGGGTGATGGTGTCGGTGGTGTCGGATCGTCGCTGCCAACGGCGAAAGCCAGCGAAGCCGAAAAGGCCGAAGCGAGGAAAACTGAGCTGGACCGGATCATATGCACACTCCCTGATGCTGATACCGATCCTTACGTTCCGCCAGCGTCAGAAGGTCACGCGCCGCGCTCACAACTCCGTGAACGCGGCGGCGCAGATACGAGTGCGATCAGAAATGGATTGCACGCCCGTAAGCATCCAGCACGGATTCGTGCATCATCTCGCTCAATGTCGGATGCGGGAAGACAGTATTCATCAGGTCTTCTTCGGTCGTCTCCAGCTGGCGGCCCACGACATAGCCCTGGATCAACTCGGTCACTTCCGCGCCCACCATATGCGCGCCCAGCAATTCGCCGGTTTTCGCATCAAAAATAGTCTTGATCATCCCTTCCGGTTCACCCAGCGCAATCGCCTTGCCATTGCCGATAAAGGGGAAGCGCCCGACCTTGACCTGATAGCCCGCTTCCTTGGCCTTGGCTTCGGTCAGGCCGACGCTCGCGACCTGCGGATGGCAATAGGTGCAGCCCGCAATCGAGGACGGGTCCACCGCATGCGGATGCCCGCCCGCGATCAGTTCCGCGACCATCACCCCCTCATGGCTGGCCTTATGTGCCAGCCAAGGACCATTGGTCGCGTCGCCAATCACATACAGCCCCTCGACCCCGCTGCGGCAATACTGATCCGTGACGACGAAAGACCGGTCGATCTTCGCGCCCAGCGCCTTCAGCCCCAGCCCTTCGGTATTTGCCACGATCCCCACGGCGGAAATCACCGTGTCGAATTCCATTGTCTCGGTCTTGCCATCGCGCTCGATATGCGCGGTGACTTTCGGCGCCGCACGGTCCAGCTTCTTGACCATCGCCTTGGCGATGATCTTCATGCCCTGTTTCTCGAATTGCTTGCGGGCGAAAGTGCTGATCTCCTCATCCTCGACCGGCAGGATGCGGTCCATCACTTCAACCACGGTCACATCCGCGCCGAGGGTGTTGAAGAAACTCGCAAATTCGATCCCGATCGCACCCGACCCGATGACCAGAAGCTTTTTCGGCATCCGCTTGGGTTGCAGCGCGTGCTTGTAGGTCCAGACCAGATCGCCATCCGCTTCCAGCCCCGGCAATTCGCGGGCGCGCGCGCCGGTTGCCAGAATGATGTTCGGCGCACTCAGCTCCTCGGTGCCCTTGTCGGTTTTGACCGAGACCTTGCCCTTCGCCGGAAGCGTCGCCGCGCCCATGATGACGGTGATCTTGTTCTTCTTCATCAGATGACCGATCCCGCCCGAAAGCTGCCCCGCAACCTTGCGCGACCGCTTCACCACGGCATCCAAATCATAGCTGATATTGTCGGCACTCAGCCCGAATTCCTTGGCGCGGTGCATCAGATGGAACACTTCCGCCGAGCGCAGCAGCGCCTTCGTCGGGATACAGCCCCAGTTCAGGCAGATCCCCCCCAGATGCTCCCGCTCGACAATGGCCACGGACTTGCCAAGCTGGGCTGCGCGGATTGCCGCCACATAGCCGCCCGGACCGGCCCCGATGACGATCACATCAAAACTCTTGGCAGCCATGCGGAACCCTCCCTTGCGTGGCGTCTGGAATATAGTTTGCCATTAAACTATTTTTTCCAACCCCGCAACGCATGGGGAAGAACCCCGCCATGCGTATTTTGCATGGCAAGTGGTCAGGCCGCCTGCTCCAAAGCCTCGACCGCAGAGCTATAGCCGCCCTGATCGAGGAATTGCTGCTCGCGCGCGGTCGTCGCGCGCCCCAGCGCGTCATTGCGATAGGGAAAGCGGCCAAATTCGCGGATCACGGCGCGATGGGCGCGGGCATGCAGCAGATTGCTTGCACCGGTTTCGGGCATGCGCAGCAGGAACATGCGCACGGCCCGGTCCTGATCCATCTGGCTCTCGGAATGCATCAGCGGCAGGTAGAAAAACTGGCGCTGCGGCTCTGCGATATGGCGGTCAAAGCCCAGATGGCAGGCCCGCGCCGCAACCTGTCGTGCAAGATCATCGGTCGCGAAGGCGCGCGCATTGCCCCGGAACATGTTACGCGGAAACTGGTCGGTAACAATGATATAGGCCAAAGCCCCGCGCGCGCAGGACGCCCAGCGCGACAACCGGCCCTGACGCGCCTTGTCCCACAGCCCGCCAAACCGGTCACGCACCTCGGCATCGAGCGCGTCATCCACGGCATACCAGCCCTTTGGTCCGACTTCATCGATCCAGAACGAGAGCACTTCATCAACTGTCGACATCACGTCACCTGTTCATCACTTTGTCACAAAAACCGTGCCAGTGATTCGACTTGTGCACAAGTTTTTCGCAATCACGCCTGCTTGAGCCTGAAAATTAAGTGCGAAACTGCAACGCAATTATGTTGCGTCGCCCTTTTGTTCCGCCAGTTCAGTATAAACCGCCTCGACCGTCGCCGCGGAGACAACCGGCGAGACAGGCGCAAAAGGCCCGCTTTCAGCGACAGGTGTCGCAGGGCGCTGTGTCATCCGGTACAGCGCGTAAAGCGACAGAACAGCGGTCAGCGTGATGATGAACAGGAAATACCCCGGCGGCCCGATCAGGCTCATCAGCCAGCCAATCGCCAGCGGCCCGACAATCGCCCCCAGACCATTCACGAACAAAAGCCCGCCCGAAACCGCCGCCATCTGGTCTGTCTCCACATAGTCATTGGTATAGGCCACCAGCAGCGAATAGAGCGGGTTCGAAATGCCGCCGATGACCAGCGCCACGCCCAGCAGCCAGACAAAACTCAGCGGGAACACCACAGCCAGCGCCCCGCAAGCTGTCCCGATCAGCGCGACCACGACCAGCAGTTTCCGGCGGTCCATCCGGTCCGACAGCCAGCCGATCGGATACTGGAAAATCAGCCCGCCGACATAGATCGCCGCCGTGAAGATCGAGATCTCCAGAATGCTCAGCCCCGCTTCCGTGCCCCAGACGGCGGTCATGCCGAACAGTGCGGAAAACACGCCCCCCATCAGGAAAATCCCCACAACCCCAAGCGGCGACACATCATAAAGCTGCCGGATTGACATAGATTTTGTCGTCCCGAAAGTCGGGGCGGGGCTGATCGACAGCAGGATCGGCGCAAAAGCCAGCGACACCAGCACCGAGGGGATGATGAACAAAAGGAAGCCTGCAGGATCGGCAAAGTTGATCAGCGCCTGCGCGGCAATGATCCCCAGCATCTGCACGATCATGTATAGCGACAGCGCCTGACCACGGTTTTCATTGCTCGCGGTGTTGTTCAGCCAGCTTTCTGCCGTGACATAGACCCCGGAAAAGGCAAAGCCGATCAGCACACGCAGGATCGTCCATGCGATCCAGTCAGGGATCGCGGCATAAAGCACCAGCACCGCAGAAATCAGCGACCCCAGCGCCGCGAAGACCCGCACATGGCCCACGCGCCGGATCATTTCCGGCGCGGCCCGCGACCCGATCAGGAAGCCAAGGAAATAGGCCGACATGACAATGGACATCTGCGTGGTCGAGAAACCCTCGATTGCCCCGCGAATCCCCAAGAGCGTGCCCTGCACGCCATTGCCCACCATCAGGAACAACATCCCGAGCAAAAGCGCCCATGACGCTGTAAAGACCTTGAACATTCTCACACCCTGCTTTGCGGACAGTCCACGTTAGCCCGAGACTCGTCTCAGAACCATGACGAAAACGACCCGGCGCCGTCGCATTTACGGCAACAAAAGCGACGAATCCCCGTAAGAGAAGAACCGATACCCGCGCCCAATCGCATGGTCATAGATCGCCATGATCCGGTCTCGCCCCATCAGTGCTGCGACCAGCATCATCAGCGTAGATTTCGGCAGGTGGAAATTCGTCATCAACCCGTCGGCCAACTGGAACCGGAAACCGGGCGTGATGAAAATGTCAGTCTTGCCCGACCAGGCGCTGATCTGGCCGGGACCGGTCGCAGCAGTTTCGATCAGGCGCAGCGCAGTCGTGCCCACCGGGATCACGCGCCCGCCAGCGGCCTTGGTGGCGCTGATCTGCGCCGCCGCCTCGGGCGTGACCTGCCCCCATTCCGCGTGCATCTTGTGGTCGCGCACATCATCCACCTTGACCGGCAGAAAGGTGCCCGCGCCGACATGCAGGGTGACTTCGGCAAAGCCCACCCCCATGGCGCGCAGCGCGTCCAGCAATTCCGCGTCGAAATGCAGCGAGGCCGTGGGCGCCGCCACAGCGCCCGCATCCCGCGCGAATACGGTCTGATAATCCTCGCGGTCCTGCGCATCGGCAGCACGGCGTCCCGCAATATAGGGCGGCAGCGGCATCTGCCCAGCCAGATCCAGCGCGGCGTCGAAATCGTCACCGCTCAGGTTGAAGCGCAGCACCACATCCTCGGTGCCGCGTTCCGTGACAGTCGCGCGCAGCGCATCGGTGAAGATGATCTCTTCGCCTGCAGCCAGCTTGCGCAAGGGCTTGGCCAGCGCGCGCCAGCTTCCATCAGGTTGCGGTTCGGTCAGGGTGATCTCGACACGCGCGCTCACTGGCCCTTGCGCGGTGTCGCGGGGACGCTGCCCCGTCAGGCGTGCAGGAATCACCTTGGTCGTGTTGATCACCAGCAGATCACCGGGGCGCAGGATCTCTGGCAAATCCGCAACATGGCGGTCCGAAATCGCATTCCCTTCGGCCAGCAGCAGGCGCGCGGTCGGGCGCGGGCGCACCGGACGCGTGGCGATCAAAGCTTCTGGCAGGTCGAAATCGAAATCCGACAGTTTCATCTCCTGCCCCTTTTGCGCGAGATTTTCCATGCGGGCCCTTTAACTTGGCGTCATGGTCGCTACAACAGGCGCAACGCTTTCGTGAGAGGGAGACTTACAATGCTCGACACTGGCGACATGGCCCCCGATTTTACCCTGCCCGCCAATGGCGGCGGCGAGGTCATGCTCTCTGCGCTGCGCCCCGCGCATGTGGTGGTCTATTTCTACCCGCGCGATGACACGCCCGGCTGCACCACCGAAGCGCTGGAATTCACCGCGCAGATTGCCGAATTCGAAGCCGCAGGCGCGAAGGTCATCGGCATTTCCAAGGACACGGTGGCCAAGCATGACAAATTCGTGGCCAAGCATGATCTGGGCGTAACTCTGGCCTCGGATGCAGAGAGTGACGTTTGTGAGCGCTATGGCGTCTGGGTCGAGAAAAGCATGTATGGCAAGACCTCGATGGGGATCGAGCGCGCGACATTCCTGATCGACGGCGAAGGCCGGATCGCGCGGGTCTGGCGCAAGGTCAAGGCCAAGGGCCATGCGAGCGAGGTTCTGGACGCACTGCGCAGCGCATGAGCCCGTCGCTGCGGGACATGGCCGTGGCGGTGCTGACCACCGCGGACGGGCGCGCAAAAACCGCGCTCTCGCGCCAGCACGCGGCGAGCTGGTTCGCGGCGCGCAAGGCAGGCACCCCGCTTCCGCTGGGCATGGCCACACCGCCCGATTTCCCCGCACGCCCCGAAAAACCCGAGCTGCTCGACCCGCGCGATGTGCCCAAACGCAAGCCCGGCAGCCCGGAGGGGCGCATCGCGCTCTTGCACGCGATTGCACATATCGAACTTAATGCAGTTGATCTGCACTGGGATATGGTCGCGCGCTTTCACAAAACCGATATGCCGCTCGGATTCTTCGATGACTGGGTGAAAGCGGCGGATGAAGAATCGAACCACTTCAACCTGATCTGCGACTGCCTTGAAACCAATGGCAGCTATTACGGTGCCCTGCCCGCCCATGCCGGAATGTGGCGTGCCGCCGAGGATACGGCAGAGGATATTCTGGGCCGCCTTGCGGTCGTGCCGATGGTGCTGGAAGCGCGGGGCTTGGATGTGACACCGGGCATGATCGAGATTTTCAAACGCGCGAAAGACACGCAGGCCGTGGCCGCTCTTGAGGTAATCTATGCCGAGGAAGTGGGCCATGTCGCCTATGGCGCAAAATGGTTCAACTTCCTCTGCGGGCGTGACAATCTCGATCCGCAACCGGTCTTTCTGGACCTCGTTCGGCGCTATTTCCACAGCCCGCTGCGCCCGCCTTTCAATGAAGAAAAACGCGCACAAGCCGGTCTGCCCCCGGATTTCTACTGGCCGCTGACCGAATTTGCCTGACACGGACCGCGCCTCATGCGCGCCAGCCCGGATGCGGGCAATTGCCCCGAAATGGCAGCCAAGCCCGAACAAACAGGGAATATACCCTGAGCCGTCCGCGCCGCATCGGCGATTTCTCGCCCATTTCGACAGTCAAACCCCGCGATACATCCGAAACTGCCGATAGCGGGTTGCCCGTAGGGTCAGCGCCTCTTAACAGAAATCAGGTTTGCTCTTCTGTGCCGGACCACTCACGGACTCCGGTTTGTGTGTCGAGTGTCACTGCGGATTTCGGAGCAATACCCAGCGTTGGCCGCACCGGCCTTCAACGAGATAGCGGAAAACGGGACGCTTGCCTTGAAAAGACTAATTGTTCGCGCGAACCAGCGGCTTGAACGCCACCTTCCAGAACAACGCCTGTTCCTGCGTTCAGACAAGACAACCCGCTATGTGCGGTTGCGTCCGTTCACACAGGCTGTGACCATTGCCTCGGTGGCCGGGTTCTTCGCCTGGGGTGTCATCGCAACCTCCATCCTGCTGATGGATGCCATTGGCTCCGGCAATCTGCGCGATCAGGCATTGCGCGATCAGGCGAATTACGAACAGCGCCTCAACCAGCTTGCCACCGAACGTGACATGCGCTCTCTGGAAACCGAAGCCGCGCAATCGCGCTTTGCCGAAGCCATGGAACGCATTTCCGAAATGCAGATGCAGCTTCTCGCCTCCGAACAACGTCGGCTGGAACTGGAAACCGGCATTGACGCCATCCACAACACCATCCGCCGCGTGACCCACGAACGCGACGAGGCCCGCTCACGTCTGGCCGAAGTCACGCAGACACTGGAAGCCGAAACCGGCTCCAGCCGCACCGCCGCAGATCGCGGGCGCGATACCGAAGAAATGCTCGACTACCTGCTGGTCGCGATGGACCGCGCGTCGAAAAACACGCATGAACTGGGCATCGACGCCGAACAGGCCCGCATGCAGGCGCAGCACCTGGCGCTCGAAAACGAACTGCTCAAGGACCGCAACCACGTTATCTTCACGCAGCTCGAAGAAGCGCTCGATACAGTCGTCGCCCCGCTGGAGCGCGTGTTCCGCAGCGCCGGTGTATCACCCGACCAGATCCGCCGCCTCGTGCGTCAGGGGGCAAATTCCCAGTCAGCCTCGCTGCGCCCGATTGCCGTCTCGACCTCGGGAACGATGGGGCCAAGCCAGGACATCGCCCGCGCCAATGCGATCCTGAACCGCATGGCCGACGTGCATGCCTATCGGCAGGGCATCGACCGGTTGCCCGTGGCACGCCCCGTCAATGCCGGTGCCGTGCGTCAGACCTCGGGCTTCGGGATGCGCCGCCATCCGCTGACCGGCCGCTCCACCATGCATAACGGCCTCGACTGGGCCGGACCGCGCGGAACGGCCATCGTGGCCTCGGCGGACGGTGTCGTGAAAAGCGCTGGCCGTCAGGGCGGTTACGGCAATCTGGTGGTCATCGAGCATGATTTCGGGATCGAAACCTATTACGCGCATTTGAACAGTATTGACGTGCGCCCCGGACAAAGGGTCTCGCGCGGCCAGAGGATTGGTGGTATGGGCACCACAGGGGCTTCGACCGGCGTGCATCTCCACTATGAAGTGCGCGTGAATGGACGAGCCGTCAATCCGATCACCTACATAAGGGCTGGACAGCATGTTTTCTAAAAGTCGCATCAATGAACCGGGGGCGAAGGCAGCGCCTGAAGCCGCACCCTCGAAACCTGTGGACTCCACACCGTCCTTCATGCGCTCCGCCCCTGCTGATTCGGTGTCTACCCATGTCACCAAATCAAAGCCTGCCGCTTCGGTGCTTGCTGCCGATCTGACCATTACGGGCAACCTGAAAACCACCGGTGACATCGTGATCGAAGGTGTCGTCGATGGCGACATTCGCGCGCATCTGCTGACGGTCGGCGAAACGGCAACCATCCGCGGCGAAATCGTGGCCGATGATATCGTCATCAACGGTCGCGTGATCGGTCGGGTGCGCGGGCTGAAAGTGCGCCTGACCTCTTCGGCGCAGGTCGAAGGCGATATCATCCACAAGACCATCGCCATCGAATCGGGTGCGCATTTCGAAGGCTCGGTGCAGCGTCAGGACGATCCGCTGCAGACCAACCGCGAATCCGCAAAAGTTGCGCCCGCGCCTGCGCCGCAGCCCCGCAGTGAAGGCTCTGACATCGTCAAGCAAGCGGCGGAAGCCAAGAAAAGCGCCGCGTCCTGATTGGGCTTGCGGAAGCATAGACCAAGAAAAAACCGCGCCAGAAGGCGCGGTTTTTTCGTCTCTGAAATCGTCACGGCGCGGCAACGATCCATAAAACAAGGCTGGTGCGGGTGGAGAGACTCGAACTCTCACGCCTTGCGGCGGAGGATTTTGAATCCTCTGCGTCTACCGTTCCGCCACACCCGCAGCGCCAGCGACAAGACGCATAGCGCGGAACCGCAGGGGCTGCAACTGTCCTTCGCAATGGATCAGAAAAATCCCGATGCGGCCCGCCAAGATTGACCTTTTGTGCCAGATAGGCTATGCGCGCATCAATGTTGCGCGGCAACATTCCCGTAAGCGGGGCGCGGTGAAGTTGCGTCCCAGAACAGATCACGGCCCGATGCCGTATCAGATGGACGCATATGACTCAATTTTCTCACCTGAAACTGGACCCCAAGGTCCTCAAAGCCATTAACGAAGCTGGCTACACCACCCCTACCCCGATCCAGGCGCAAGCCATTCCGCACGCGCTAGAAGGGCGTGACGTGCTGGGGATCGCGCAGACCGGCACCGGCAAGACCGCCTCTTTCACCCTGCCGTTGATCACCCGTCTGGGTCGTGGTCGCGCGCGGGCTCGGATGCCGCGCAGCCTTGTGCTGGCGCCGACGCGCGAACTGGCCGCACAAGTGGCCGAGAATTTCGACACCTACGCCAAACATACCCGCCTGACCAAGGCGCTGCTGATCGGTGGCGTGGCGTTTGGAGAACAGGACAAGCTGATCGACCGCGGCGTGGATGTTCTGATCGCCACACCGGGTCGCCTGCTCGACCATTTCGAGCGCGGCAAGCTTCTGCTGACCGGCGTCGAGGTCATGGTGGTTGATGAGGCCGACCGCATGCTCGACATGGGCTTCATCCCCGATATCGAACGCATCTTTGGCCTGACGCCCTTCACGCGCCAGACCTTCTTCTATTCCGCGACGATGGCCCCGGAAATCGAGCGGATCACCAACACCTTCCTGTCCAACCCCGCACGGATCGAGATTGCTCGGCAGGCGACCGCCTCCGAGACCATCGCGCAGGAACTGATCGAACTGCCCGCCACGCGCCGCGACACGGCCGCCAAGATGAAACGCGACGCCCTGCGCGCGATCATCGCGGCCGAAGGCGACAAGATCGAGAATGCCGTGATCTTCTGCAACCGCAAGGTTGATGTGGATATCCTCGCGAAGTCGCTGGCGAAATACAAACTGGACGCAGCCCCCATTCACGGCGATCTGGACCAGTCGATGCGTACCCGCACGCTGGAGAAATTCCGCGCCGGTGAATTGCGCCTGTTGATTGCCTCGGATGTGGCGGCGCGCGGGCTGGACGTGCCCTCGGTCAGCCATGTGTTCAATTTCGACCTGCCCTCGCACCCGGAAGATTATGTCCACCGGATCGGGCGCACAGGCCGCGCAGGCCGGTCGGGCAAGGCCATTTCGCTGATGGTGCCTGCGGATCAGAAGTATCTCGAACAGATCGAGAAGCTGCTGCAAAAGACCCTGCCGCGCGGCACGGCCCCCGAGATCGACAACCCCACCCCCGCGCCTGCGCGAGCAGATAGCGAGGCTGCACGCCCCCCGCGCGCGCGCAGCCACAATGTGAAGCCGAAGCAGTCCGCCGCTGCAAACAGCCCGGCCAATGCGCCTGCGGCCCCTGTCGCGCAGCAGCCCGAACCCGCAGCAGCGCGCCCGACACAGCAACGCGCCCCTGCGCCGCGCCGCGACACCAACCAACGCAATCAAGGCCAGAACCGGCGCGACAATCGCGATGCGGTCGTGGGAATGGGCGATCATGTGCCCGATTTCCTGATGCGCGAATTCCGCGTCGCTTGAGCGCGTCGCCTGACATTGCTAGAAAAAAGAAAGCCGCCCAATGGGTGGCTTTTTTCAGAAGTTGCGCATACTCAGCGATACAGAAGCGACACTTTATTATGAAACAGATGGATCTTTGACGGGTCCGCCTTCAATTTCACGTTGCGCCCCTTCAGATCCGTATGAATCCCCGCCAGCTTTGCCAGCACAGGTGCCGCACCCGCGCTTTCGGGCCGGAAATAGAGTACGGTCAGTTCGCCAAGGGCTTCCAGCAACTCGACCTCGCCCTGATACAGGTAGTCATCGCCATCGGTCGCCACCAGATCCTCTGGCCGCGCACCCAGATTGACCTTCAGCCCCATATCAGCGTCAGTCGTGGGAATATTCGCCACCGCCTGCCCGCCGCCCGCCAGCTTGACCGTGGTCTGCGCACCCGTGCCGACAATCTCGCCCGCCAGCAGGTTCATCGCAGGAGAGCCGATGAACTGCGCCACGAACTCGCCATTCGGGCGCTCATACAGCTCCAGCGGCGTGCCGACCTGCGCAATCCCGCCCCCCGCCAGCACCACGATCCGCGAGGCCAACGTCATCGCTTCGACCTGATCATGGGTCACATAGATCATGGTCGAATTGGGCATCGACTCTTTCAGCTTGGCGATCTCGATCCGGGTCGCAACCCGCAACGCCGCATCCAGGTTAGAAAGCGGCTCATCGAACAGATACACTTTCGGATCACGCACGATCGAACGGCCAATCGCCACCCGCTGCCGCTGCCCGCCTGACAGCGCCTTGGGCAGACGGTCCAGATAGGGGGTCAGTTGCAGAATATCAGCAGCACGCTCGACCGCCGCATCAATCTCGGACTTGGATTTCTTGGCGATCTTCAGCGCGAAACTCATATTGTCGCGCACGGTCATATGCGGATAAAGCGCATAGGACTGGAACACCATGGCAATCCCGCGCTGCGACGGCGGAATGTCATTGACCACCGTGCCGTCGATTTCCAGCACCCCGCCGGTGATCTTTTCCAGCCCCGCAATCATGCGCAAAAGCGTCGATTTCCCGCAGCCGGATGGCCCCACAAAAACGATCAACTCGCCCTGCTTGATATCCAGATCGATGTTCGACAGCACCTTGACTTCGCCATAGGCCTTCGCGACATCCTTGAGCTTCAGATCCGCCATGATGTCTCCTCCCCCGTTGTTACCGTTTGACGACCAGGCAGGGCTGCCATGGTCCAAGATGCACCAGTCCGTCCTCTCCCGGACCAGAGCTGTTCAGTTCCTGCCCGATCGCCTGCCAGTTGCCTTGCGGCAAATGCAGGGTCGCGGGCTCAAAGCTCAGGTTAAAGGCGCAGAACACTGTCTCCCCTGCATCCTCACGCAGGAAGGTCAGCACATCGCCGTCAGCCATGATATCGGTCATCGCCCCGCGCATCAGCGCCGGATGCGCATGTCGCAGCGCAATCGCGCGCCGGTAATGATGCAAGAGCGCGTCAGGCGCGCGTTCCTGCGCGTCAACCGCCAGATGCAGATGCTCGCGCGCGACCGGCAACCAGGGGTTCCCCTGCGTGAACCCGCCATTCTGATTGTCCGGCGCCCAGACCATCGGTGTGCGACAGCCGTCGCGGCCCTTGAATTCGGGCCAGAACTGAATGCCATACGGGTCTTGCAGATCCTCGAAAGCCAGCTCGGCTTCCTGAAGACCCAGTTCCTCGCCCTGATACAGACAGACCGACCCGCGCAGGCACAAAAGCAGCGTCGCATAGCACCGCGCCGCAGCCGGTGTCAGGTTCCAGCGCGTGATATGGCGTACAACGTCATGATTGGAGAAGGCCCAGCAGGCCCAACCTTCCGGGGCCGCTGCATCAAGCTGGTTGATCACCGTGGCGAAACGCGCCGCGACCGGGGCTTCGGGCGACAGGAACTCGAAGGCATAGCACATCTGCACCTTGTCGCCGCCCGAGGTGTATTCGCCCAGAATCTCAAGCCCACGCTGCGCATCGCCCACTTCGCCCACCGCCGCCGCGTCATACTGGTTCAGCACGTCGCGAAAACGGCGCAGGAATTCCAGATTCTCGGGGCGGTTCTTGTCGTAGAGATGTTCCTGATGGTTATACGGGTTCACCGCGGGCGCGATCGTGGCGTTGCGCAATTCGGGCGCAAGGGCCGGATTATCGCGCAGCTCTGCGTCATGGACATAGAAATTGATCGTATCCAGCCGGAACCCGTTCACGCCC
>JAFIEM010000074.1 GCA_020832555.1 Natronohydrobacter sp.
ACACAGCCCGCGCCGGACAATCGCGCCGCACTTCGCGGGTCCGCAACCCGGTCGCGACCAGCATGCAGCGATCCCGCGCTTCATAGTAATAGCCGCGCGCATACCACATCACCGCCCGGTCGATATTTCCGTCCGACACCAGCCACGCACCTTTCAGATAGCGGCCCGCATATTTCAGGTTGGTTTCAGCATCCAGCAACTGTTCAGGACTGCCCTGAAACCCCATTTGCCGCGCCGTCTGCGGCAGGATCTGCATCAACCCCCAATAGGGGCCATTGCGGGCATGCGCGCGGTAATCACTCTCCCGCTGGATCACGCGGTGCAGCAGGGCTTCGGGAATGTCGTGTTTCGCGGCATATTTGCGCACCAGCTGGCGCATCTGCGGTGTTTCACCGGGATAGAGCGCCACAGAGGCGGGCGCGCGGCTCACATCGGGTGTCGGCGCGCCACAGGCCGCAAGACCAAGGGCAAGGCAGGCAGGAATCAGAAAACGTGTCATTCGGGTTCACCCTCTGGCAGCAGCAGGAAGCACACCAATCTCGTCGAGAATGGCGTCAAACGGATCTTTCTCGGGAATGTTCTCGGCCTTCAGCCGGTCGAAACGCGCGCGCAGCCGCGCTTTCTCATCGCCCTTGCAATCATTCCAGGGCCGCCCCTGCAACCCCATTTCCAGCACATAATAGGCAATGAAATGTGGCCGCTGTCCGGCGCGCAGCAGCCGTGCATAGGCCGCATCGGTTCCGATCTCGCGCAGGGCTTCGGCGCTGGTGATGCCCACTGCCGCAAAGGCAGTTTCCATCGCAGGGCCAAGATTGCGGATCGAGGAAATCGGGCTGGACATGGGCTCGCGGAAGTGACCGCCGTAACAGGCGCGTTACTCCCTCTGCTACAAGCTCACGGCGCATCGGCCCAGAAAATATTCCACGCGCAAGGCGCGCAGCCATGCTGATCGGCGAAAATCAGCCCATCACATGCGGCGATCCCGCGCGCTTGCGGGTCAGATCAGCGCCCAGTCCGTATAGCGCGTCTCCTGCAAGCTGCGCTGCGCGGGCGCAGGCCCGGTCGCGAGAACAGCGGCACGCGAATCGCGGCCCGGCTTCTGGTCTGAACTGAGCCGTACTTGCGAATAGCGCGGTGTCGTGCCGTAAATCTGGATGGGGCGCATCGGTCTGCTCCTTTTTGCTGCAAGCGTCCTGCCCCTATCGCGCCGGAAAATAGCGGCTGAATTGGGGCGGCCCCGGTGTCCCGCGCGCCCGACTGATGCAGAATGCCCCCGGACTGCGGCACATTCGCCACAGTCCGGGGCCGTGAGGTCAAACCAGTTCGCCCTCGGCCGTGATCCGGCTGCGCCCGCGCAGGTAAGGATGCAGCACTTCGGGCAGCGTGACCGAACCATCCGCTTCCTGCCCGTTTTCCAGCACTGCGATCAGACAGCGCCCGACCGCCACGCCCGACCCGTTCAGCGTATGCAGGAATTCGGGCTTGCCGCCGCCCTCGGGCCGGAACCGCGCATTCATCCGCCGTGCCTGAAAATCCCCGCAGGTGGACACGGACGAGATCTCGCGATATTTCCCCTGCCCCGGCACCCAGACTTCAATATCATGCGTCTTTTGCGCCCCGAACCCCATATCGCCCGTGCACAGCACAATGGTCCGATAGGGCAGCCCCAGCCGCTCCAGCACCGTCTCGGCACAACGCGTCATACGCTCATGTTCGGCCAGACTGTCCTCGGGACGGGTGATCGAAACCATCTCGACCTTTTCAAACTGATGCTGGCGCAGCATGCCAGTGGTGTCCTTGCCCGCGCTGCCCGCTTCCGAGCGAAAACACAGCGTGTGCGAACAAAACCGCAGCGGCAGTTGGCCAGCGTCCAGCATCTCGCCCGCCGCGAAATTCGTCAGCGTCACTTCGGATGTCGGGATCAGCCACCAGCCATTGGTCGTCTGATAGCTGTCCTCGGCGAATTTCGGCAATTGGCCGGTGCCATACATCGCCTCATCGCGCACCAGAACCGGGCTGTTGACCTCGCGCAACCCATGTTCCTCGACATGCAGATCCAGCATGAATTGCGCCAGCGCCCGATGCACCCGCGCCACAGCCCCCCGCAGCACGACAAAGCGCGAGCCCGACAGCTTCGCGGCGGTGGCAAAATCCATGTCACGCGCCACGCCCGCAATCTCGAAATGCTCGACCGGATCGAAGGCGAAATTGCGCGGATTGCCCCAGCGGCGCATCTCGACATTGCCCGCCTCATCCGCCCCCTCCGGCACCTCGGCCAAGGGCGTGTTCGGCAACCCCTCAAGGATCGCCACCAGCGCCGCATCGCCCTTGCGCGCTTCTTCCTCCAGCGCCGCAATCTCGGCCTTCTTCTCACCGACCAGCGCCCGTAGCCGTGCAAATTCGGCCTCATCCCCGCGCGCTTTCGCCGCCCCCACCTCTCTGGATGCTGCATTCTGCGCCGCCTTCGCCTCTTCGGCCTGCACGATGGCAGAGCGGCGCGACTGGTCAATGGCCAGAATCTCGGCAGCGCGTGGCTCCAGCCCACGGCGCGCAAGGGCGGCATCAAAACTCTCGGGGTTCTCGCGAATGGCGCGGATATCGTGCATGGAATGTTCCTCAAGCCGTCACAGGCAGGCCCCTTATGCCGCATCCCGCGCCGGGGCGGAAGGCCCCTCACCCATACGCCCCGGACAGGGTGACGCAGGGGCACCGTGTCACGAAAGATTGACCTTGGCCGCGCAGACAGATTAATGTCGCGCCAACCGATGCCAGACAGGAGAGACCCCGATGGATGGCAACTCGCTCGCGGACCTTGCGAGCGCTTCGGATATGCCCCCCCCAGAGCAAAGCGCTCCGGTTTTTTTCGACACTCCCCTGTTTTCCGACCCGCAGGCCCGCGCTCTGGCGCAGGTGGGGGTGATCGATGTCGGCTCGAACTCGATCCGGCTTGTGGTCTTTGACGGGGCCGCGCGCAGCCCCGCCTATTTCTTCAATGAAAAAGTGCTCTGCGGGCTGGGCCGGGGGCTGGCCGAAACCGGCAAGCTGCATCCCGAAGGACGCATCCGCGCGCTTGCGACGCTGAAACGCTTTGCCCTGCTTGCAAAGGGCATGAACCTGACCAATCTGACCATGGTCGCCACCGCCGCCATGCGCGAGGCCGAGGACGGACCGGAATTTCGCGCCGAAATCGAACGCGCAACCGGCCTCAGGATGCGCGTCATCGACGGGAATGAGGAAGCCCGCCTCTCGGCGCAGGGCGTGCTGACCGGCTGGCCCGAGGCCGCGGGTCTGGTCTGCGACATTGGCGGCAACAGCATGGAACTTGCCGTGATCGGCGAAGGCCGCGTGCACCGCGCGGTCAGCTCCGGGCTTGGCCCCTTCCGGTTGCAACAGATCCCCGGCGGCAAGAAGGGGCTTCGTCAGCATGTGGCGCAGGTTCTGGGCGGCTTGCGCGACCAGACCGGCAAACATCACGATGCGCTCTATCTGGTGGGCGGCTCATGGCGCGCCATCGCGCGGCTGGACATGGAACGGCGCAACTACCCGCTGAAAGTGCTGCATGAATATGCCATGACGCCGAAATCCATCCGCAAGACCATCGACTGGATCGCGGATCAGGACATCGCCAAACTGCGCGCCATGACCGGTATTTCCGAAGAACGCATGAGCCTTGTGCCTCTGGCTGCACAGGTGCTGCGCCAGCTTGTGCATATGTTCAGCCCCAAACGGGTCTATGTCTCCAGCTACGGGATTCGCGAGGGGATCCTCTATGACCAGATGCCCGAACCGCTGCGGATGCGCGACCCGCTGATTGAAGCCTGCCATTTCATGGAACATTCGAGCGCCCGGATCCCCGGCTTCGGCATGAAACTCTATGACTTCCTGCTGCCCCTCTATCGCAACAATTCCCCTGATCGCCTGCGCCTGATCCGGGCCGCCTGCCTGCTGCATGACGTGAACTGGCGCGCCCATCCCGATTACCGGGCCGATGCCTGTTTCGACATCACCACCCGCGCCAATCTGGGCGGCCTTGATCATCAGGGACGGGTCTATCTGGGCATTGCGCTGATGCACCGCTACAAGACCGGCGGCGGAACCGGGCCGCGGATGAAGGAACTCGCCGCTCTGCTGACCGAAAAGGATGTCAAGGAAGCCAAGATGCTGGGCCGCGCGCTGCGTTTTGGCGCGATGTTCTCGATGGACGGGCCGGAGAATGCGGGCGAATTGCGCTTCTACCCGAAGAAAAAGGTGCTGGAACTGGTGCTGGAACGCGAGATGCAGGCGCTGTTTACCGAAGTGGCCGAGCAGCGCTTTGCAGCCCTTGCCAATCAGATCGGTGCCGGGGCCAAGGTGCGGGTGAAACGCGCCAGCCGCGAACCCGCCTCAGATCTCGAAAGGGGCCATCTCTGATCCGTCCTCATCGGCCTCGGGCGGTGCCTCTTCAGCCTCGCGCCGCCGGATCAGGATATCGCCATTCGGCAGCACTTCGGGCGGATGATATTGCGCCATCCCGCGCAACCGCTCCAGAAAGCCCTGCAATTCCGGCTCCAATGCCTCGAACCCGCGCTCGAACTCCCGCATCTGCGGCTCGATCTCGGTGATGAACCCGCGCAGCATCCGCTCGAAGAAATCAAACAGCGGAAGCGCAGGCGCATCCTCTGCGGGCGGTGACGGGCTGTCTTGCGCCTGAACCGGCAGGGCAAGCGACACAGCAAGCAGAAAAGACAACATGAACCGGCGCATGCGCGTCATATAGGCAGGCCAGATGCGCGGTTCCAGATGCGACCGGCACCCAACCCGTCAAGCCGCGTGGCGTGCGCGGATTTCTTCCCAGGCCCGGTTCAGATCGCGCAACCGGTGCTCGGCGATCTGTATGGCCTCGGGCGGGACACCGCGCGCGGCCAGCCGGTCGGGATGGGTCTCGCGCACCGCCGCGCGATAGGCTTGCTGCACGATGGCCAGAGGCGCATCGGGCGGCACTTCCAGCACATCATAGGGATCGGGCGCGACATCGCCCACATAGCGCGCCCGCAGGCAGCGAAAACAGCGCTCGGACAGGCCGAAAATCCGCGCCACCTCTTCCAGAAACGCCTCTTCCAGCGGATGGAAGTCGTTATCCGCCATCGCGACCTCGAATAGCCCCTCCATCAGATCCATCAGCACCGGATCACGCGCCGGAAACATCGCCGCGATCTTGCGCGCATAAAGATCGAACCCCGCCACATCCTGCCGCGCCAGATTGAACACCCGCGCCGCATTGGCCTCATCCTCGGGCCGGATGGTGAACACCCGGCGAAAGGCCGCGACCTCGCCGCGCGTCACCTGCCCGTCGGCTTTTGCGAGCTTCGCCCCCAGCGCAATGACCGCGATGGTGAAGGCGACTGTGCGTTCAGGCGGCGTGCGCAACCGGTCGAAAACCGCACTCAGCGGCTCTCCCTTTGACAGCGCCTTGAGCGCGTCGGCGATACGGGTCCAGATCGACATGGGCGTGAGACTATCAGGGCCTGCGCGGGAATGCAGCAGGACAAATCAGCCCGGAGTGAGGAATTTCTGCATCAGCACAAGATCATGATATTTGCCGAATTTCCAGCCAAGCTGCGGCATCGTGCCGACATGGATATAGCCCAACACCTCGTGAAAGCGGATCGATGCGGCATTCGACCCGGTAATCGCCGCGATCATCAGATGATGCCCCGCCGCGCGGGCATGATCTTCGAGTGCTGCCAGCAGCGCCCGCCCCGCCCCTTTGCCGCGCGCTTCCGGGGCCAGATTGATCGTATGTTCCATGCTGCGCGCATTGCCGGGACCGGGGCGGAACTGGTCGTAGCTGGCAAAGCCCAGACAGGTGCCATCCTGCTCTGCCACCAGAAAGGCCCGGCCCGCGCCTTGCCTTGCCGCAATCATCGCCGCGATTTCCTCGGCGCTGCGTTCCAGCGGATTGAAGGTGATCACCGTGTCGCGGATGATCGGGTTCCAGATCGCCGCGATGGCGGGCGCATCGTCAGGGGTCGCATGGCGCAGGGTGAGCATGGGGAGAAGTCGCGCTGAGACGGGAGGGGGGCTTGAGGGACTGCCGTCCCTCAAACTCCCTGCCTCAAGGGGGGCACGCCCCCCTTGAGAAACCCCGTGGATATTTGGGCAAGCGTGAAAGGATCAGATGGCGGCTGAAAGTTTTGCGCGCCGTCCCACCAGTTCCTCGGCCACAAGGAAAGCCAGTTCGAGCGACTGGCTGGCATTGAGGCGCGGGTCGCAGGCCGTGTGGTAGCGCTGCGACAGATCCTCATCCGTCACCGCCCGCAGTCCCCCGGTGCATTCCGTCACATCCTTGCCCGTCATCTCGAAATGCACGCCGCCGGGGATGGTCCCTTCGGCATTATGCACCGCGAAGAACTCGCGCACCTCGCGCAGCACCGATTCAAAGGGCCGCGTCTTGTAACCGCTTGAGGATTTGATCGTGTTGCCATGCATCGGATCACAGGTCCAGAGCACATTCGCGCCCTCTTCCCGCACCGCGCGGATCAGGCGCGGCAGATGGTCGCCCACGGTCCCTGCCCCGAACCGCGCGATCAGCGTCAAGCGGCCCGGTTCATTCTCGGGGTTCAGCGTCGCCATCAGCCGCTTGAGATCATCCGCGCTGATCGAGGGGCCGCATTTCAGCCCGACCGGATTCTGAACACCGCGGCAAAACTCGACATGCGCCCCATCGGGCTGGCGCGTGCGGTCGCCAATCCAGATGAAATGCCCCGACCCCGCCACCGGCAGGCCGGATGTCGAATCGATCCGCGCCAGCGCTTCCTCATATTCCAGCAAAAGCGCCTCATGGCTGGTGTAGAAATCCACCGTCGCCAGATCCTGACTGGTGTCCGAGGTGATGCCGGCCGCGGTCAGGAAATCCAGCGTATCGGTGATTCGATCCGTCATCTCGCGGTAGCGCTCGGCCTTTTCGCCCTCGGCAAAGCCCAGCGTCCAGGAATGCACCCGGTGCATATCAGCATAGCCGCCCTTGGAGAAGGCGCGCAGCAGGTTCAGACTGGCCGCCGCCTGCGTATAGGCCTGCAGCATGCGGCTCGGGTCAGGAATACGCGCCTCGGGCGTGAAATCGAACCCGTTGATGATATCGCCGCGATAGCTCGGCAATTCCTGATCGCCCATCTTCTCCATCGGCGCGGAACGCGGCTTGGCGAACTGGCCTGCCATGCGACCCACCTTCACCACTGGCACTTTCGCGCCATAGGTCAGCACAATCGCCATCTGCAACAGCACCTTGAACGTGTCGCGGATGCTGTCGGCGGTGAATTCCGAAAAGCTTTCGGCACAATCCCCGCCTTGCAAAAGAAATGCCTCGCCCTTGGCCGCAGCGCCCAGCTTGCGCTTGAGCGCGCGCACTTCACCGGCAAAGACCAGCGGCGGATATTTGGCAAGCTGCGCCTCTACCATGCTCAGAGCGTCCTGATCGGGATAATCCGGCATCTGGATGCGCGGGCGCGTGCGCCAGGTCGATTTCGTCCAGCCATGCGTGGTCATGGGAGCCTCCGGGTCCGTCAGGTCATGTGTTAGCGGTCTCATGGCCGCCGGTGCTTCTATACAAAAGCCGGGGCGCGCTTGCAAACAGGATTGCCCTTGCGGAACGTCCTGAAAATTGATTGTGTCGCGCCGAAACCAAGCCCGGATCGTGCGCCTCATGAGCCAAGCCAACCCCTCGCAGAGAACCCGGACCGCAGCGGATGCGAAGCATCAGGTTGTGTTCCTTCTGCTTGACCGTTTCACGCTGATGGCCTTCGCTGCGGCCGTGGAACCCATGCGGCTGGCCAACCGCGTCGCGGGCAAGACGCTCTATAGCTGGAAACTGATCAGCGAAAACGGGCGCACCGTCGCCTGCTCCAACGGCACCGAGGTCACTGTGACAGGGGGCCTGGAAGAAATTCCCAATGAGGCAATGATCGTGGTCTGCGGCGGGGTCGATGTGCAGCGCGCCACGACACCTGCGATTCTGAACTGGCTGCGCAAACGCGCGCGGCACGGCAATATGATCGCGGGCGTCTGCACCGGGGCCTGGACCCTTGCGAAAGCGGGCCTGCTCGACGGGCATCGCGCAACGATCCACTGGGAAAACCACGATGCGCTGATCGAGGATTTCCCGGACATCGACCTGACGAAATCGGTGTTCGTGATCCACGGCAAGCGGCTGACCTCGGCGGGCGGCACGGCCCCGCTGGACCTGATGCTGACACTGATCACCAATAGCGAGGGCGCGGATCTGGCCCATGCGGTCGCCGACCAGTTGATCTATTCCTCGATCCGCACCAATCGCGACACCCAGCGCCTGTCGATCCCGGCCCGTATCGGGGTGCGGCACCCGAAACTTGCCCGTGTCATCGAATTCATGGAAAACCATATCGAAGACCCGATCAGCCCCTCGGATCTGGCGCAGGAAGTGGATATGTCCACGCGGCAACTGGAGCGGTTGTTCCGCCGCTACCTGAACCGCAGCCCGAAACGCTACTATATGGAACTCCGGCTGGAACGCGCGCGCAACCTGCTGATGCAGACCGAAATGAGCGTGATCAGCGTGGCGCTGGCCACCGGCTTCACCTCACCCTCGCATTTCTCGAAATGCTACCGCGCCTATTACGACACGACGCCCTATCGCGAGCGCGGCGCCCATGCGAGCCCCGAAGACGAGGACTGACCCGGACCGTCAGATCCGCGCAATACGCGCCGCGCAAACAGGAATTGCCAGGATCAGAACCGCAAGCCCGGCAAAGGCCGCACCCAGCGACGTGGCCTGCGCGGCAAATCCGATCAGTGCAGGCCCCAGCAGGATACCCGCATAGCCGGTCGTCGTGACCGCTGCGATGGCCAGCGCGGGCGGCATGACCGACTGGCGGCCCGCCGCGCTGAACAGGACCGGCACCAGATTGGCCGCCCCCGCGCCCACCAGCAGATAGCCCGCCATCGGCCCGACCAGCCCCGGTGCCGCCACGATCAGTGCCAGACCTGCGCCCACAACCAGCCCGCCCCAAAGCAGCGTGCGGAACGCGCCGATCATCGCCACCAGCCGGTCGCCGACCAGCCGCCCGGCCGTCATCGCCACGGAAAACAACAGAAACCCGATCCCGGCCTGCTCCTTGGGCAGCAGCGCGCGCTCCATGTTCAGCAGCGCGCCCCAGTCCAGAATCGCCCCTTCGACCAGAAAGACAATCGCCGTCAGCCCCGCGATCAGCAACACGACCCCGCGCGGCAAGGCGAAAGCGGGCGGCGTGTCGCCTGCGCGCGCGCGCAGCAGGCGCGGTGCGGCCAGCAGCAGGGCCACCCCGGCGATCCCCGCGCCCGTCAAAGCCGCCATGAGTGGCGTCAGACCCAGCGACAACAGCACGGTCATCGCCCCGGCCCCGGCAATGCCGCCCACACTCCACATCGCATGAAAGCCCGACATCATCGCACGGGCAGAGCGGCGCTCGACCTCGGCCCCGTGCACATTCATCGCCACATCAATCGTGCCCAGCGCCGCCCCGAACACAAACAACGCCGCCCCCAGCGCCAGCCCGCTCTGCGCCAGCATCAGCAGCGGCAGCAGCACAACCAGCCCGGCACCGCCCAGAAGGACCATACCGCGCGCGCCTTTCTGCGCGCTGATATAGCCGGTGATCGGCATGGCGATCAGCGAGCCGATCCCCAGACATAGCAGAAGCAGACCAAGCTCGGCATCACTCGCCCCAAGCTGCGCCTTGGCAAAGGGGATCAGCGGTGCCCAGGCCGCCATGCAGAATCCGGCGGCAAAGAATGACAGCCGCGTGGCCAGTGCCGCGCCGCTTTGCACCATATCAGAGGGGGAAAGCGCAACCATCAGCGTTCTTCTTCACGGCGCAAACCGCATCCCGCAGGCCCCTCAGGCGCAGCAGGACGCGAAAACGGGTCATTCAGTAATCAATGATCTCTGCATCCGCGATGAGTTCCTGCAACCTGACATCGGCCATCAAGCTCAGACGCTGCTCGAACACCATGTTGCGCACCATCCCGTCGCTCGGCGGCTCGTCAAATTCAAGCTCCCGCGCACAAAGCAGCAGCACGACCAGATTGCCGCCCTCGGTCGTGTTCGCCGAAATCTCGCCCCGGTCCAGCCGCGCCAGTTCCACCGCATCCGATTGCGGGATCGACTGCATCAATGCCTCGTGCTCGACCAGCGCCGATTCCGGCAAGCCGCGCGCAAAAGGACCAATGCTCTCGCAAGTCGTCACCTGCGCACGCATCTGTGCCACACGGGCCAGATTCTCTTCGCTGCGCCCGCCCGGCAACAACAACCGCTGATAGGTCAGCTTGACGCGATCTGCAGGAATATCACGTTGGCTGTCCAGCGCCCGGATCTGGAAATAGGCAATCGCGCCACTCAACTCCAGCGGCCCGATGATCTGACCTGCGCGCCCCTCACGCACCGCTGCCCCCAACTGTCCGGGCAAATTCGCTACCGGCACCCAGTCCGGAATCCGCCCGCCCTGGTCGCGCGAGCCTGCAAGCGAGAACTCCCGCGCAATACTCGAAAACTCCTCGACGCTGCGCGCGGCTTCGATCATCTCCATGATCTGTTGCACGGCTTCGGCGAATTCCGGGTCCATGGGCAGGAAAATCTCGGACAGAAGCGCACGCTGCGTGCCGAGAATCGCCGCAGTATCCCTGGCACGCGCGACATCAGAGGCGCTGACATTGACCAGAATCGGCAATTCTGCCCCCACCAGCTTGCGCCACAGCAACCCCGCCTCGACGAAACTGACCACCGATTCACGGTCCACCCCGGCACCGGAAAGCGCCTGAATGAACTCCTCGCCCGTCATCTCGGCGCGCGAGGCGAATTCCGCAAGCCCTTCGTTGATCTCGTCACGGTTCACCCGCACGCCGCGACGCTGCGCATAGATACGCTGGACCGCTTCTTCGGTCAGCCGCTGCAGCGCATCGGCACGCAGATCCGCCCCACCGGAATTGAGCACTTCCAGAAAGCGCATCCGCTGCTCGACATCATAATGGCTGATCACCCGGTCATTGACCTTGCGCGCGGGCGAAAACGGGCTTTGCGCCTGCGCCATCGGCAGGCTGGCACAGGCAAGACCCAGCACGATCCCAAGGGAAAGCGCAAATCGCGAAAAAGCAGAGGTCTGGAAAAAGCGCATCAGATCAGTCCGTTTCCTTGTCTTGCCCGAAATACCGGGCGGTTCATCCGGGCTTACACGCTTTGCCCGCCAATGTCATCACGCCTCGCCGGATTTTGCGCCGGTTGCAGGCCACGCACAAGCCCGCCCGCATCACAGATCATTGCACATGCGCCGCGTGCGCGAGGGATTGCCGCCGATCCCAAGAATATCGAGATTCAGCCCGAAACTCGTGCGCGCCGTGGGGGTTGTTGCCGATGCGAATTGCCGCTCCAGCCCCATCTCGACCCGCAGACATTCGTTCTGATAGTTCAGCCCGACCAGCGCCCGCGCCGCGCGGTTCTGGGCAATGTCGTAGCGCCAGCCGACCCGACCCGTCCAGAATTCATTCAACTGACGTGTGCCCTCGAAACTCCATTCCGAGGCCGAGACCGCGCGCTCTTCAAACGGATTGGCGAGAATACGCATGTAACTTGTCGAAATTCCGTAAGTCTCTGTCGTCCAATCCAGCTCGAACGCCGTGCGCTCCAGCTTGAAATCAGACGTGAAATGCGAGCGGTTGCTCAGGCTCAGACCATCCATCGTGTCCAGACTGCCCGCCAGCAGCCAGTTCGACCTGGCCCCCGCCAGCGGCGTCGCGCCGGAAAACTGCCCCAGATCGCGCTGCCGCCAGATCCGGCCCAGCGTCAGCGTGCTTGACCAGCCATCGGGATCATGGCGGGTCCATGTGGCCCCCAGATTGGCACGCAGCCCCGCCTCACGACTCTCAGCGCCCGGAAAGCGGTTCAGCCCGAACAGATTGCCCTCGTCGAATTCCGGCATCCGCCCCGCCTCGACCGGCAGCCCCGCCATCCGGTCCCGGCCCCAGATCACCTGCGCCACCGGCTCGATGACGTGGCGCACGCCATTGCCATCACTGCGCACCAGCGGCCAGCGCAATTCCGCCATCACATTCGGCGTCACGCGCGAGACCTGGCCGCCAAAGGCCCCGCCCGTATCCGACAGCCGGAAATGATCCAGCCCCAGTTGCAGGCCCACCGCCCCCAGCACCCCGCCGGGCAGCACCGCATCGCGCCGCCAGTCCAGATCAAGGCTCACCCGCCCCATCTGGCGCGGACGGTCGGCAATCAGCCCCGGCATGGCCTCGGTGCCCGCCAGTAGCTGCCTGCGCCGCAGGAACTCAGCCTCCAGCCGCAGCCCCGCAACACCCCCCAGCCCCGGCACGTCGCGGCGATGCTCCAGCACCGCCTGCCCGACCTGATTGGGCAGAACCGCATTCACATCCCCCAGCCGCAGCGAGCGGAATTGCAGCAATTGCAGGCGCTGGCGCGTGTCGCGCGTGATCCGCTCGACCGTGATATCACTGGTCAGGCGCGGCTGGTCGCGCCCGTAATCTTCCAGAAACCGCCGGTCCGAAGGCTGGATCAGATGGAAACTCAACTGCGTGTCACGCCCCAGCGCAAAACTGCCCGTTGCATAGCCCATCCCCCGCGACTCGCCCGGACGGATCGAGTCGCGCGCGAAAGTACCGCCCAGTTCCAGCATCCCGGTGGCAAAGGCCTGCCGGTAGCGCAATTCCAGCGCGCGCGTGCCGCGATTGGACAAAAACGGCGTCAGGGTCAGATCGCGGTCCTGCGACAGCACGATGAAATAGGGCGTGCGCAGGCCGACCCCGTGCCCGGTATTGAAGGTGAAACGCGGGCTCAGAAAGCCCGTGGCGCGCTCCAGTCGCGGGTCCGGCACCCGCAGACGCGGCAGATAGACCACTGGCAGACCGAACAGGCGAAACTGCGCATTCTCGAAATAGACCTGCTGTTCTGCATCATCATGCACGACCCGACGCGCGCGGATTTCCCAAAGCGGCGTGCGCCGTGTCGCGCAGATCTCGCAGGATGAGGCCACCACCGCATTCATCTCGGTAAAGCGCTCGTCCAGCCGCTCGACCGTCGCGGCAGCGATCTGCAACTGCTCGTCAAACACCACCCGCGCCGACCGGATCAGACCGCGCCGCAACCCGTCCGAGAGTTCGGCCTCATCCGCCAGCATGATCACGTCACGCCCGTCATTGAGCACCAGCGGCCCCTCGATGGACAGCACACCCGTCGCGCGGTCATAGATGACGCGGCGGGCCTGCAACCGCGTCGTGCCGAACAGCGCCTCGACATTGCCCTCGGCGATCAGCCGCGTGGAACTGTCGATGAACAGCCGGTCGGCGATCAGGGTCGCGAATTCGGGCGCGGATTGCGCTGCCCCGCGCGCGGGCACCAGTGCCAGCAGCAGCACCAGCACCAGGCTTGCCACACGCGCCAAGGCGGCCATGCCGCAACCCGGCTGTCCGTGGCGCGGATGGTGCTGCAAGTCCTTCACCCTTCCTCCAGATTCAACATGATGCCAATGGCAAACAACACCGTCGAAACCGGCAGCCCCCAGGCCGCCAGCACCACGGGAATCTGCCCGCTTTCCCCCAATACCTGCGCAAAGTTACGCAGAAAGAACAGGCTGAATCCAGCCAGAATCGTGACCAGCGCCCGAATCCCCGCCCCGCCCGCGCGCATGTGGTGAATGCTCAGGGACAGCGCCAGCAGCATCATCCCCATCAGCAACACCGGCAGCGCAAGTTCCATGTTCAGCCGCATCCGATGCTCCAGCGCCGAGAATCCCGCGCGCTCCAGCGTGGCGATGAAGCCCGGCAATTGCGCCAGCGGGATCGCGCGCACCTGCGCGAAACTGTCGCGAATCTGCTCGGGCGTCAGATCCGTGGCCAGTGCCAGCGTGGCGTGGCGCTGCGCCGATTGCTCGGGGTTGGGATCGGACAATTCCCAGAGCTTCACCTCACTGAGCGCCCACAGACCGGGGCGCAGATCGGCACGCGCCGCGCGCAGGCGCGTCGTCACCCCTTCCGTGGAGTGAAAGACCAGAAAGGTCACGTCATGCAGGATCGTGCCGGTCTCTTCGGCGCGCAGCGCATGGATGACCGTCTGCCCCCCGGCATCGGCCTGCCGCAGCCACAGGCCTTCCTCGCTCAGCGCCGCGACACTGGCCGATGTGCCGCGCACCTGCGCCAGCACCCGCGCATATTCGCGCGACGCCCCCGCCACCATCGGGTTCATCACCGCCACAAACCCCGACGCGGCCACCAGCACCACCAGCGCCGGCACGATCATCAGCCGCGGCACCGAGCGCCCGGTCGCCCGGATCACCACAAATTCCGACGAACGCGACCAGCTCAACCCGACCCACATCGACGCCAGCATCAGCACCAAAGGCGCGATCTCGTAAAACCCTTCGGGCAGGTTCAGCGCCGAAAGCCGCAGGATCTGCCCGAAACCGGGCGATTGCGCGGCCAGCCTGCGCAATTGCTCGACCATATCCAGCAGCAGAAGCATGCCCAGAAAAATCCCCGAGACCATCAGGAAGGTCAGCGCCACGCGCCGGATCAGATAGCGCTCAAGGATCATGCCAGCCCCTCCGTGCGAAGCGGTCGCGGGCCGCGCCTGCGACTGGCCCAGAACACCATCCCCGTCGCCACCAGCACCCCAAGCCCGACCGGCACGAAAGCCAGCACCGCGCGGCTCGCATCGCGCAGCGCCGCGCCCGAGGTCGCATTGCCCACCAGCTGAATGAGCGCAAGCGCCAGAATCGCCCCCAGCACCTGCCGCCATGCGCCAAGGCGGCTGAACTGGCCCAGATAGACCGCCGCAAAGCCGATCAGGGCCGTGACCAGCGCCAGAATCGGCTGCGCATGGCGCGACATCAACTCGAACCGGGCCTCGGCCAGCGTCAGCCCCATCGCCTCGAAACTCGCGGCATCCCCCTCGACCAGCATCCGCGTCGGCAATTCGCGCACATCGGTCCCGCGCCCGGCAGGCCCGATCAGCCCGCCCACATCATAGGTCAGATCGTCAAACCCGATGGTGGTCAGCCGGCCGGTCGCGTCATCATGGACCAGCGCGACCCCCTCCAGCATGACCAGAACCGGCCCCTGCGGCCCCGGCGCCAGCAAGGCCGAAGCCGCGCTGTAATCCACCCGGATGCCCGCACGACGCCGGTCGGACAGGAACACATCCAGAAGCTGCCCCTCGGGCGTCACCTCGCGCAGAAAGACGGTAATCCCCTCGGCCGGGTCCAGAAACTCGCCCGCGCGCAGGAACCGCGCGGCGATATTCTCGGCAATCTGCACCTGCCGTTCGGCAAGCTGCGCGCGCGACAAGGGCATCAGCACATGCATGAGCGCCGCCAGCATCAGCGCGACGATCACGCCAAACAGCGCGACCGGGCGCAGCATACGCGTATAGGACATGCCCGTGCCCTGCAGCACCACCATCTCATTGTCGCGGGTCAGCCGGATCGCGACATAGACCGAGGCGGCAAAAGCCGAAAGCGGCAGGACCACGCGGATCACATTGGGCAGGGTCAGGGCCGAGAGTTCGAGAAACACCCAGAAACTCTGCCCATCCCCGATCAGCGCATCAAAGAGGCGCGCCGCACGGTTGACCCAATAGACCGAGACCAGCACCAGCGAAAAGAAGGCAAAAACCATCAGAAGCTGGGTCAGCAGATATCGGTCGATCCGTGTCACGCGTGCACTCTGTCCCTGTCACCCCGGCGCAGAGCTTATCGCCGCTTGCGCAGGATGAAAAGGCGCTGGCGCGGCGAAAGCGTCTTGGCGGGGGGCGATAAATTTGAGGAAGGCGGGGGGCGCTGCCCCAGGATGTTTAAAGAAGGGGGGGGGGGGGGGGGGGGGGGGGGGGGGGGGGGGGGGGGGGGGGGGGGG
>JAFIEM010000075.1 GCA_020832555.1 Natronohydrobacter sp.
AACTGGCGCTCGACACCCCAGATGACCGCGCGCTGATGGACCGCGTGGTGCGCGCCACTGTACATGTCGAGAATGAGACCCCAGTCGACACCGCCATTCTGCTCTATCGTGGCCGCGCACTGGCAGCACTTGGAATGCCTGATGCCGCGATCGATGTGTTTACGCTGGCCAACCGCCGCCGCAAAGACCGGCCTGAGGGGTTGTTGCATCAGATCCGCTATGACCGGGCTACACTCTATGATCAGGTCGGCCAGCGCGCGCGCGCTCGGAGCGAGTTCGAACGCATCTATGCCGCCGATCCGGGGTTTGAAGACGTATCAAGAATCCTGAAGACATGATCATGGGTGAGTGGAATGCGAATAGCGTGGCGACGGGGGTATAAGACTTAGATGCCAACAAAAGTGAAGGTGATCCATCTGCGTCGAGATAGCATCGCATCATGAGTGGTGGCGATTGGACCGATGCTGAATGTTCCCAGCTGTTACGCATGCTCCTTGATGATAGAGCGCGTTGTCTGCACGGCTGAGGCGAGGGCGGCCTGATCAGTTCCTGAAATCCCCAACTGACCAAGGTTGAAATTCAGTTGCGTGGGGCTGGTCGCGGCGGCGGCCGCTGCCCGGGCTGCGCGGCCGCGTGACGTGCTTTTGAGCTTTTGCGGCGGGCGCGCTGTCGTTTCTGCTTGCGCAGGGGCGACCGGGGGAGTGTCCTGCATTGCCGCTCCGGACAATTTGACCCGGTCCAATTCCTGCTTCAGCCTCTCTACGGTCTCGCGGGTTTCCGACATCTGCCGATCGCGGCGCAGTCCATCCTCGTCTGGATACGGGAAACTGCCCGCTTGGCTCGCATGCAGGGGATGGAGTACCGGATCGTCAAAATACTTGATCCGTCGCGCACGGATTGGCATCTGCGCGTCGATCACGAGGATCACCTCGTCGAGATCCATGCGGCGGGCCTGATCCTCGGTCAGAAGCGGCGTATCCTCGGTCCGCTCGGAAACGCTGCGCCCCTCGAACGGGTTGCGCCCCACCGCCCGGGACCGGGTGACGACGCGCTTGGTGGTCTTGCCCACGGCCTGGCTCAACTCCTCGATGGTCTTTTGCTCGGACGGGGTGAGGTAGAGCTTCACGCCCGCACCACCCTGAAGCGACCGGCGGGTGTTTTCGCCATAGATTTCGTCGAGGGCAGGGATGGTCTGGGTGACAATGGCGAGGTTGCCCCCGAACGAGCGCAGCGTCTTGATGCTTTCGGCCACGATGGGCATTTTCCCGAGGCGGTCGAATTCGTCGAGCATGATCATCACTGGCCAAGGCTCATCCTCCCCCGGCTCCTGCGCCTGCAGCGAGGCAATCAGGTCCGAGAAGAACAGCCGGATCAGCGGGGCCAACGGGCGGATCATCTCGGATTCGACCACGAGATAGATCGCATGCGGCCGCCGCCGGATGTCCCGGAAGGAGAAATCCGAAGTCGCAGTAGCCGCATCAATCGCGCGGTTGTCCCAGGTGTCGAGACCCGAGGTCATCAGGAGCGAGAGATACGAGGTCAGCGTATCGTTGTTGGTCGAGGCCATGCGCTCGAAAATCAGCTTGGCGGATTTGTTCTTCACCTCCCTAGCGCGCTTGAGGTATTCCTTCTGCTTGTCACCGCCCGAGGCAGTGATGCGGTAGATCTCGCCGATGGTCGGCATGCCGCGCTCAATGGCCAACAAGCCTGACGCGACAAACAGATCGATGCCGCCAGCCAGAAGCCCGCTGAGCTTTTCATTATCGGTCTGCAAGAAGAGCTTCGCGGTCAGCTTCAGCTCCATCTGCTGGCGGTCAGGGTTGGTCATGGCCGCGATGCGGGCCAGTGGGTTGTAGCGGTGTGTCGGCCGATCCCAATCGGTGGGCGCGAACCGAAACACCTTGTCGCCCATGCGCGCGCGAAATCGCGAGGTCTCGCGGAAGTTCTCGCCCTTCACGTCGAGCACCACGGCCGAGCCCTTGAAGGTCAGCAGGTTGGGGATCACGAAACCCACACCCTTGCCCCGGCCTGTGGGTGCCACGATGAGCGCATGCGGGAAGGTTTTGGACACCAGAAAGGGGCGCTTTGATTTCGGCGTACCGATCTTGCCCAAAAGAAACCCGCCACCGGGCTTGGCGAAGAAGCCGTTGCGCTTCATCTCGGCCTTGCTCTGCCAATGCGTCGTGCCAAACCGGGTCAGCGCTTCGCCCAGAAGCGTGATGCTGAGCAGGAATGCCGCCAGGCCAAATACGCCCAGGATCAGGTTGACCCAAAGAAAATCCTTCGGCGCAGACCGCCCGAGGCCATGGTATTCCCGCGCCAGCAAGGTGAAATCGATCCGCTCGGTCGAAAGCCCATAGCGCAGGATGAGATAGCCCGTGGCCACAACATAGCCGATGGCGAGACCAACCAGCGTCAGGCTGAGAATGCCGCCCGCGATTTTCCCCTTATCCATGGGTGATCCCCTTATCGCCGTGGGTCGCCGCATGACGCGCGCGCTGCGCCTCGATCTGTTCCTCGGCCAGGGCATCCAGCACCCGCTCCATGGCGGGTCCATGCGCGGTGACTTCGCTGCTCTCGAGATAGGCTTTGGCGAGTTCCAACTGCCGGATGGGATGCTCGGTGAATTTTTCCAGCGCATCTGCATGACCCGCGCGCAGAGCGGTCACCGCGTTCGGCGTGAGGTTGCGGTCGATCTGCGAGACCAGACGCTGCCCGTCTGCCTCGGAGAGCGGGGCCTCCTCCTCAGCCTCGGCCCGGCCCAGGAATGTCGCCACATCGGGGGCGGTCTCCGCCATAAAACGCCGCTCGGCATAGTCCTGCCGGGCCTTATCCTCGATATCAAAGCTCCGTTCGCAAATATAAGGGTTCGAAGCGCCCATAGCGCGGAGATTGTTGATCTCTGCCTGCACCGCCGCGCTGAATTCGTCATCGGGCATTTCCGCGCGGTAGAGGGCGAGGGTGCGCGCATCCTCAGTGATGGGACCAAGGTGTTGCGACGGATCGCGCAACGCAAGATCCATATCACCAGTGTGCAGCCTGCGATCCATCGCCTCAACGGCGAAATCCTGCGGTTTGCGGCTGTCGGTGATCTTGTCCCAGGCCATCGAGGCCAGTTCCGCATGATCAGGCGAGCGCTGTGCATAGGCGGTGAAGGCGGCGCGCGCCGCATCCACCTCGACAGCGCCCGCCCTGCGCACGGAAGGGTCGTCCGAGAACGGATGGTCGAAATCCGTCCGGCGGAACTGGGCGACCAGCTGCTGGAAGTCTTGCCGCTCGGACGCGGCAAAGGCGTCCGGGCGCCCGTCCGCGCGATCGCGGCCCAGTGGTGTCAGACGCCCGGCGCGCGCAACATCGGCCTCCTCCGCCCCCTCCGCATCGCCCGCCGCCCGCAGGATGCGCGCATCGGTCAGGGTGTCGCCCAGGCGCGCATGCACAGCTTCCAGCCGGTCCAGCGCCTCCTCGCGATCTTCGGCCTTTTCCAGATCCAGATCGCCCGCCTTGGCGATGGCGCGCAAATCCTGCGCCAGCCACTGCCGTTCGAGTACGGCATTGCCCGCACCCTGTCGCATGCGCGCGGCCACAGCCTCAGGATCGATGCCTGTGCCCTGCAGCGCCTCCGAAAGGCGCGCCTTCACCGCATCATCGTCGAGGCGCGCCATCTGGTCCTCGCGCATATTGGCGCGCACATAGACGCCGTCACCGGACGGCGCGTCGAGCAGCGCGGTCGAGCGATCCCCGAGCGGGTTGAGATGCGCGACCGACGCCAACACGTCAGAAAGCTTGCGCTCGATCTCCGGCCGCTCAGCCGCAGGCGCGCGGTCGATCGCCACCTCGATCTGGCGGATGTTTTGAGAAAACTCGCTGATCAGCGTGTCAAAACCCGTATCGTCGTCAGACATATAGAGTGCTCCATCTGGTTGAATCTGTCCGCCACTGGCAAGAATGTCGCTGGCCCGCTCAAGCGCCTCGGCCACGTCATCAAAGTTTGACCGCGACGCCTCGGCAGCTAATCCGCGATAGCGCAGCGCATTGCGCGCCACCGTCTCGAGAGCTGCGGCAAGATCAGCGCCTGTGCGCAGCTTCTCGACAGGTGGGCGCCCTTCATCGCGGGCCTTGTAGATCTCGTCGATCCCGGCGCGGTAGGTCGTGACCCCCCGGTCGAGACGCCGTGTTGCCTCAAGCCGGATCCCGTGGGCTTGCGCCGCATCCACCATCGCCGCCCGGAAGGCGTCATAGTTGAAATGGTGGTCCTTCCCGAGATAGAACATCTCGCCATCCTTGCTGCGGCGGTTGAGAATGATATGCGCATGCGGATGCGCACGATCTTGGTGTATTGCAGCAATAAAGTCGAATTGCGACCCCTCACCTTGAAAGAACTTCTCGCAGACCGCCTCTGTGATTGCGCGGACCTCTTCGCCGCGGGTTCCCACCGGAAAAGCCATCAGCAAATGCGAGGTATGGCCGAGCTTGGGGCTGTGCCGTTCGCTCCATTGGTTTTCAAAACGGCGTGCGACACGGTCGATCTCGGCCGCAGACAGGGTCTTCTTGCCGTCATGCGTGCCGCGGCTGTCGAGGATGTCGCTCGATTTGGTGGTCAGATAGGTCAGTTGCGCGCGCAACTGCGCGCCGGTATGGCAGCCGCCTTTGGAAATCGGCTTGAAGATGGCCGGCGAATAGCCCCGCGCTGCGCGCACCATCTGCGCGTTGCGCGACAATCCTTGCCAGCTGCCCGAGACGCGGCTCCAGTCGCGGTCAAAAAGCGCGGGCCCGACACCGCGCGCGCGCTCAGCCTGACCCATTCTCTGCCCCTTCGCCTTTGGCATCCGGCATCAGATGCGCCAGCGCCCTGCTTACATCGAGGTCCAGCTCGCCACGCCGCGCCCGAAACATTTCCTGAATCTGGTCGGCCATCTCGAAGACCAGCCCTGCCAGCTCGCGCATATGGGCGTGGCTCTGCGCCGAAAAGGGCAAGGGCTCACCCCGGAGCTTGGCCTCATTCATCCGGCGCGCGACCTGGTTGACGTTATTGCCCACCCGGTTGATCCGGGCGCTCATGCCTTCCAGCTGATCGGCAATCTTCTCATCTGGTTTCAGAATCTTGCCCGCAGCCGCCATCAGTGCGCGCAGCGCGTCTGTCCGGTTCGTGATCCCGAAACCCTCAAGGGCGGCATCGAACCTTTCCAACTCGCGCTCGCTGACACGCAAGCCAATGACCTTCGGTCGGCTTCCATTGGCCCGCTTGCGATCTCTGACGTGGTTCACCGCGTTATAGACCGACTTCAGGCTGACCCCGTGCCGGGCTGCGAGTTCCGCAGCCGCTATGCCCTGCGCCCGCTCTTTGGCGATGCTCAGGCGCTCGGTCTCGGTCAGTCTGCGGCCGCGTGACATTTTGAAGTTAACGTTCCTATTTCTTGCCAACTTCGTACAAGCCCGCCTTCTCCCAGCGCAAGCGGAGAAGGCATTAAGGGCTTGTACTCAATGTAGAAAATCGGCTCAGGGGGCCGATTTCACGTCTTTTGTCAAATGCATCATGCACCGCGCTCAATGCAGCGCGCAGCACGTCTTGTGCAGCGCGCATCGCGTCTTTTGCACGGTGTCTTGCGCGATCTGCAGCGCGTCATCTGCCATCTGGAAAATGTCAGATGCACCCTGCAACGCGCATCCCGCGCGCTGCATCACGCCGGGTGCAACCTGCATCCCGTCTTGTGCAACGCGTCTTCTGGCAGATGCGCAATGGCACGCGCTCTATGGCATTTGCACCGCGCCCTCTGCGTCGCGTCGAATGGCAGGTGCATCCTGTTTTCTGCGATCTGCGATCTGCGGGGAGCGAAATGGCCAGTGGTACCCGTCCTATGCGGCGCGCATCACGGCTTGTGCAAGCTGCAGCGCGTCATCTGCTTGACGTCGACTCGCGGAACGCGTACCGACGCGCATATGTTATTGCTGCGCTACACCATTCTTGCGAGAGGGATCATCTCATGCCAAACGACAATCTTGTGGTGATCGCTGCACTGGCCCGGAAAGGGGGAAGTGGCAAGACCACGCTCTCGCGCGCCTTGATCAGCGCTGCCGTGGCTGCTGGTCGCCGGGTCCTGGTCATCGACACTGACAGCACCGGGGTTCTGGGCAGTTGGCAAAAGCGCGCCGAGGCCACAGGGTTTGGCTCGCCCCTTCTGCAGTCTGTCTCTGTTGAAAGCGTGGGCGCGGTGGATCGCAAGATCGAGCAGGTCTATGCCACAGGCTCGGCCGATTTCATCTTCATCGACACCGCCGGCGTCGGTGCGGAATGGTCCGACGGGATCGCCGTGCTGGCCGATCACATCGTCACACCCGTGATGCTCTCAACCTCGGATTTCGATGTGGGCGCGCAAACTGCTGACTGGTTCGAGAAGCTGAAATCCCGGGTTGACGATCCTGACCACCTGCCGCGCCACCATGTCGTGCTCAACATGGTCGAGACCCGCAGCACCCGTGCCGACGCGTCCTTGATTGAGGCTGCGATCAAGCGCTTTCCTGTCATCGAGACCGTGATGCTACGCCGCAATGTCTACAAGGAAATGGACGAGAAAGGATTGCTGCACGCAGTGGCCTTGCAAAAGCAATCCGATCCGAACCCCTTGATGCGCCCGCATGCGCGCCATGTCGTCGAGGCGCTCGAAGAGGCCACTGATATCCTCAACAATATCCTGGCGGCGTGAGGGGCGAAGCAGTGCGCAAGAAGATCCCGACTGTCACTCGGCCTGACCCCAATTATGCCGCATCGCTCAAACAGCATGGCGAACAGGTCCCGGAAAGAGGGGCAGATGTCGCGGCGGCGCTTAGCACTCCGACCAGGGACAATGCTGCTCGGCCTGCAGACGCTCAGGCGGCCGAGGCGTCACCCCCCCGAGGGACCGCGTCACACCCCGAGGACCGCGACCCCGCAGAAATGTCCCCGCAGGCGTCCGTCGGTCCCGCGACAGCGCGCAGCCCCTCATCGCGCAAGATCGATATCCGTGTGAATGCGCTCAAGCGCCAGGAAGCCGCATTGCGCGCCTGTGGTGTCGATCCCGCCCATGTCGTCCGCGCGGCCCTGCGCCGGGCGATCAGGGATTGGTCACTTTCACCTGTCTTTGCGCCCCCCGCCGAGGACGCACGCACGCGCAATACCAGATGGCAGGCACGCACCACTTTGGCCGTCGATTCGACCGCGCTCGCCGGTCTGTTGCGCAGGCATGACCCGCTCGATGTCCTCAGCAAATGGGCGCTGATCCGCGGCCAGGTTGAACCGCGCGTCTGGGCCGCGATCGATGCTATTCTGGCCGAGATCGAGCAGGGCGCTGCGTCGCAGACTGTAGCGCAAGTATCTGTAAATAGTGATTTTAAGGGATAACCAACATGCCGTAGGTTTAATTTCGCCGATGATAGGGCTATCATGTCTTAGTTGAGTTGCCGCTACGTTAACTCTCGCATAAAAGACCCAAGACAAGATGTTTCATCGATTCCACGGTAGCGATTTGAAGGAGTAAATCATGCCCAAGCAACGCCGCCTCATGGCTGAACCCATCATGTGCATTCTATGCCGCAAAACTGAAAAACTGGTGGGACATCTCTATCATTGGAACAATGGCGATCTGCAGCCAATGTGGATAGGCGACCCTTACACCGAAGTCCGCTACGTGCCCATTCTGGAACAGGCACGTGCTGCAGTTCGTGTCCATGGCATGTGATCCAGGCCATGGCTGCAAATGACTTGTAGATGAGGGGCAGCGATGACCCCTCTTCCAAGACAGCGCTGATGTGCAGACCACCGCACTCCGGGCTTTGGGCACAGACGCGGTCGAGTTCGTGCCCGGGCTGATCTCAGATTGACAGCCTCGGCACAACAGCTTTGACGCAAAGCCCCCTCCGCCCGCTCCACGCGGCACCGGTTGGGCGGCGCCGATACATCAACTGCGGCAGCTGTCCATTGCCAGCCCCGATCCAACCCCAACAGCGCGCGGCCGCACCATCACCGTTCAGTTGGACGAAGCGTGCGCCATCGACCCGATCATGCGCGCCATCCTTGCCGTCATCCACAGATTACCAGCGTCTCCGGCAAGTGCGCGTTTCGCGATTTGGGCCCAAGCTATCCGGAAGCTACAGGACAGGTCTGCCTGCCGTGCCATGATGACAGGGATTCACGGCTCGATCCGACCGTCCTGGGGTGTTTCTGCCACCGCAGACATCTCTCATGATGAAAACGCTTGATCTACCAACTGCCTCAGCCGTTCGTTCCGTCAGGCGGCAGGTAGTTGGGGAATGTCGGCTTGCCCAAAACGCGCGCAAGGTCAAACAGACGCTTCCGCTGCGCGTTGGGTATGGCGTAATATGTGCGCAATAGGTCCAGCGTTTCCTTGCGGTTCAGATCAGTGGTTTCGGTCTGCGCGCCGCCACCGCCTATTCCCTCGAAGAAAAAGCTGATCTTCACATCCAGAACACTGGCGATTTCCCACAGACGGGAAGCCGAGACGCGGTTCGATCCGGTCTCATATTTCTGAATTTGTTGGAACTTCACTCCAACCGCCTGCGCAAGCTGCTGTTGCGTCATCCCGATTTCCGAGCGCCTTTGACGGATACGATTTCCAACATGAATATCGACCAAATGCGACATTGATTACCTATACAAAACAGAAGAATGACATATTATCAGTTGCTTGAATGCATTGGCGTGAGCAGTATTCCGACCCCCAAACCCTCTGGCGCACTCACGCAGAAAAGGCCCGTTCTTGAAGAGGACGCGTATCGTAGATGTGATTTCTTTTCAACAGGGTTACGACACCTGAAGCCCGTCCCCGAGCGCATCCTCTTGCAGCTTGCCGAGAGCGCCAAAGACCCCGGCGCCATGATGGCCACGCAATCGCTGCGCGGTCAGATCGAGCCGCTCTGGCTGGACGCCCTAGATGCCCAGATGGAAAGGCTCAAAGCCGCGGTGCCGTGAAAGGCAGCGCGATTTCTGATGCGGGCCTTCGCCACTGCGCCGCCGCGCACTTTGAAACGCAAGAGGGATGCAGCCCCGCAGGGCTGAGACCTGGGCGTGCATGCGACCATGCCCCCGCGGGCCGAGGGACTGGCTCAGGATGAGACAGCCAAAGCCGCGCCTTGGGGCAGGGAGCAGGTGCGCCCAAGGCTCAGGGCAACGCCGCCGCAGCCTGGCCCCGCTCGCGGGGCTTGCCCATGCTCGATCCACCAAGAACGGACATTCGGCCACGCTGAGATGCTGCAAGTGCAGTCGGCTGCAGGCAGCCTCAGTGCGGACCTTCACGCAGGGTGCGGCATCGTAGTGTCATCGACAGGCAGGCGGACTGCCGACAGTAAGATTCCGACATCAGATCTGCGAGGTTTTGTGAAAGCAGTCGTTCGCCGTGCTGAGTTAGTTCGAGTATGGTGTCCAGAAATCAGAATTTTTAGACTACCTCTATCTCAACCGGTCGCCAGGTGGTCCCATCATTTTCATCTGCTCAGCACCAACAGTGCATTTCTTGGTTGCGAATATTCTTTCTCGACAAATTAATCTCCGCCTGAACCTGCTCTAAACCCCCTACGCAGGTTTGGAGACTATTTTCTGGCGTGCAATGAATGTCTCCTTGGGTGGGTGGACATAAGAATAGACAAGCCCGCAGCCACCTGTTTATGATTTGATCAAAAAGGGGGGCGCGGATGAGCACGTCGGATATTGTGATTTTCAACGCCCGCGTGCTGCCGATGGATGGGCATCAGACGCGGGCCAGTGCTGTGGCCTTGGCCGCGGGCAAGGTGCGCGCTCTTGGCAATGATGCGCAAATCCTGGCATTGGCCGAGGATGGTGCGCGGGTGATCAATGCGCATGGCCGCACGCTTTTGCCGGGGTTCATTGAAAGCCATCTGCATCTTTTCACCGGTGCGGGCGAGCTTGGGCATTTGCAGCTTCTTGGCATAGAAGGATATGAGGCGCTTTGCGATGCTGTGCGCGCATATGCGGCCAAACACCCGCAATTACCGGTCATTGTGGGGCAAGGCTGCGATTATGATGTGGTTGACCGTTCGCTGACGCGGCAGGATCTGGACGCTATACTGCCCGACCGTCCTGTCTGCCTGCTGGCGGCGGATCATCACACCGCATGGGCCAATACCGTTGCGCTGAAGCGCGCAGGCATATTGGAAGGGCGCAGCCTGGGGCCGGGCAATGAAATCGTGATGGGCGATGATGGGCTGGCTATGGGCGAGTTGCGCGAATTTCAGGCCAAGGCCCCTGTCTTGGCGCTGGCCGGGGCGCATCGGATTATGGCTGGACTGGCCACGGGCAAAGATCCCGATCCCTACCCCACCGCGCAGGAATTTGCTGCCGATTGCGAGATTATGGCGCAGGGCTTGGAGTATGCAGCACGCCTTGGCCTGACCAGTCTGACGAATATGGACGGCAATCCCTACACTTTGCGCATTCTTGAACACTTGCGCACCGAAGGGCGGCTGACGGCGCGCGTCAAGGTGCCGTTTCACTATGCCAGCGGCAGCACATTGGCTGATCTGGATATCGCAAGCCAGATGGGGCGGGACTATTGCGATGACTGGCTGTCTTCGGGCTTTGTGAAGCTGTTTATGGACGGGGTCATCGACAGCGGCACAGCGGTCATGGTCCATGATTACCCGGATCGCGCTGGCTGGCGCGGAGAGCCGCTGTGGTCAGAGGCGGAATTTGCCGCCATCGCCACCGAAGCCGACAGGCGCGGGCTTCAGATCGCTGTCCATGCCATAGGCGACGGGGCCGTGCGCCGCGTGCTTGACGGGTATGAACAGGCACGCGTGGCAAATGGCGCCCGCGATGCCCGCCACCGGATCGAGCATATCGAGTTGATCGACCCTGAAGATATCGCGCGGCTGAGAGACCTTGGGGTCACAGCCTCGATCCAGCCCATCCACGCACCCGGTGCCAGTGACTTCCCCTTGCAGCCAACCATGAACAAGATCGGTCAGGCCCGTTGGGGGGATGCCTATCTGCACCGCACGCTTGCAGATGCGGGGATTCCGCTGGCTTTTGCCAGTGACTGGCCTGTGGCCGACCTCAACCCGTTGCGCGGTATTCAGTCTGCTTTGGAGCGCCCCGTTTATGAAGGTGCCGCCGATGAACGCCTGCCCCTGCACGACATTCTGGCGGCATACACAACGGGGGGTGCCTATGCCACCCATAGCGAAACTCGCAAAGGACAACTGCGCGCGGGCTATCTGGCCGATCTGGTTATCCTGAATGGCGATATCGAAACGGCAACGCCAACTGAAATCGGCGCAATGCAGGTCGACATGACAATCTGCGGCGGTCAGATCGTCTGGGAACAAGACAGCGCATTCTAAGCCAGCGGCGCGATGAAAAGGACAGGCAAGGTGAGTCAGGAAATCGAGATCACAGGGTTGAACAAATCCTTCGGACAGGGGGCCGCCGCGTTCCATGCGCTTAGCGCGATTGATCTGACCATAGCTACCGGGGAATTTTTCACGCTTCTTGGCCCTTCAGGTTGTGGCAAGACGACGCTCTTGCGCATCATTGCGGGATTTGAAGAACCCAGCACAGGCGCGCTCAGGATCAATGGCAAGGAAGTGACGGGGCTTGGCCCCGACAAGCGGCCCATTAACACGGTGTTTCAGTCCTACGCGCTGTTTCCGCATATGAGCGTGGCGCAGAATATCGGCTTCGGTTTAAAGATGTTGCGCAAACCGAAATCCGAGATCAAGGCGACCGTAGCCGAGATGTTGCAGCTGGTGCGCATGGAAGCGATGGCAGACCGCCTTCCTTCGGAAATTTCAGGTGGTCAACAGCAACGCGTGGCACTTGCGCGCGCGCTGGCACCGCGCCCACGTGTGCTGCTGCTGGATGAACCGTTAAGCGCGCTTGATTTGAAACTGCGCAAGGAAATGCAAAGCGAACTCAAACGCTTGCAGACCGAGACAGGCATCACCTTTGTTTTTGTCACCCATGATCAGGAAGAGGCCCTGACCATGTCAGACCGGATCGCTGTCATGTCAGCAGGCGAAATCCTGCAATTGGGGCCACCACAGGAAATTTATAACGCGCCGGTCAATCGCTTCGTGGCCGATTTCATTGGTGATACCAATTTCCTGAGCCTGCGCGTGAAGGCCATAAAAGCAGGGGAGGCTGTGTTGGAATTGCCGGGCGGAAAACAGGCATCCGCGCGCCTGCCCGCAAGCATCAGCCCGTCGGTCGGGTCGCGTGTCACGGCGGTCATCCGGCCTGAACAGGCAGAACCCACGCCCGCCGGACAGGGTGAGATGCAGGCCATTGTCGAGTCGGCGACCTTTTTTGGCACAGACACCCATCTGCATCTGCTGCTTGATGACGCGCAGGGCTTTGTGCTGCGCCGCCAGAACCGCCCCGACCAGCCGTCCCCCGCACCGGGGACAAATCTGGGCCTGACCTTCGCGCCCGGTGCGCTGCGTGTGCTGGAGGATTAAGTGATGCGCGGGCATGGTTGGAAATGGTTACTTTGCACTCCCGCGCTGATCGTGCTTGTGCTGGCGGCGTCTGGCCCGCTGCTGATCGTCGCGGTCTATTCATTCCTCAGCCCCGGCAATATGGGCGGCGTGGTCTGGGAGTTTTCGCTTGAAGCATGGTTTCGCGTATTCTTCCGCCGCGACATCTTTGAACCCGATCAGGTCGCATGGAATACCGCCCATTTGCAGGTTTTCTGGCGGTCGATCTGGCTGTCGCTGCAAACCACATTCATCTGTGCGTTCCTTGGCTTTCCAACGGCTTGGTTCATTGCAACCCGCCCACGCCACACCCGCACCATCTGGTTGTTCCTGATCACAATTCCCTTTTGGACCAACCTGCTGATCCGCACCTTCGCGATTCAGGAAATGATCCGCAACAACGGCACAATCAATGCGGTGCTGATCTGGACCGGCGTTATAGACAGTCCGATCCAGATGATGTTCAGCGAATTTGCTGTGCTTCTGGGCATGGCCTATGTGTTCCTGCCCCTGATGGTCCTGCCGCTTTACGCCGCGATGGAGAAGATGGATTTCAGCTTGGTCGAGGCTGGCTATGATTTGTATGCGAGCCGGCTGAATGTCTTGTGGCATATTATTTTGCCGCAAGTGAAGCCGGGGTTCATCGCAGGGTCCATCCTTGTGTTCATTCCCGCAATCGGGGCCTATGTCACCCCGCGCATTCTGGGCGGCGGGCGGACAATGATGCTGGGCAATCTGATTGCGCTGCAATTCGGGCAAGGGCGCAACTGGCCCCTTGGCGCAGCGCTAGCGCTTTTGATGCTGGTCATGGTCGTTGGGGCATTGATATTCTATCTTCGCGTTGTTGGCCGAAGTGATGGGGTGCGCCGTGGCTAAAGCACGTTTTTCTATCAATCGACTGCCGGGCTTCGGGCTGATTGCCGTGGCCACCTTTGTCATGCTGTACCTGCCCATCATTATTCTGGTTGTCTTTTCCTTTAACGCAGGTGTCTCGCAATCGCATTGGGACGGATTTTCGCTGCGGTGGTATCAGGCGGCGTTCAACAATTCACAGGTGCGCGATGTGTCGCTGCGCTCGCTCTGGCTGGCAGTCACGGCGGCCAGCTTCGCCACAATCCTTGCAACGCTGGCCGCCCTTGGCACAACCCGCGTGGGCCGTTTTCCCGGCCAGACAATGATCTATGCGCTGATCAATCAACCCCTGATGGTGCCCGAAATCGTAACCGGTATTGCGCTATTGATCTTCGTGGCCGCGATCAAGGTTCAGACCGGCTATACAGGCATGGGCTATCTTGTGGCCGCGCATACCGCGTTTTGCATACCCTTTGCCTATCTGCCCATCCGCGCCCGTCTGGAAACACTCGATCACGCGTTGGAGGCTGCGGCAGCAGATCTTTACGCGTCACCCATACAGGCGTTTCGGTATATCACGCTGCCCCTGATGGTGCCGGGCATTCTGGCAGGGTTCATGCTGGGGTTTGTCATCTCGCTTGATACAGTGGTGATCACGGAATTCGTGAAATCTGCCGGGCAGGACACGTTGCCCACCTATATGCTTGGCCAGCTTCGCAGGGCTGTCACCCCCGAAATGAACGCCATCGCCACACTTTTCCTCGCGCTGTCGCTGATGATCGTGACAGCCTTCTTCTTCATCACCCGCACCCGCGGGCGATGAGGGTTCTACCACCAACCACAGGGAGACGATAACAATGAAAAAATTGACAGGATGGGCCAGCGCGGCCCTGCTGAGTAGCACAGCCCTCGCCAGTGCCGAAGGTGTCGTAAACCTTTATAACTGGGGAAACTACACCAACCCGGAGATACTGGAACGCTTTACCGCCGAAACGGGAATTGAGGTTACCTTGACCGATTTCGACAGCAACGACACCGCACTTGCGCGCATTCGTCAGGGCGGGCATGGCTTCGACATTGTCGTTCCATCGGACACCTATATCGACACATGGGTTTCCGAAGGCTTGATCCAGCCGCTCGACCGCGAAATCGTCACCAATCTGGGCAACATCGCGCCACAATGGGTGGATGTGCCCTTTGATCCGGGCCGTGAATACACGGTTCCATGGGCCTGGGGCACAACAGGTGTGATTGTGGATACGTCTGTGTATAGCGGTGACGTCAACAATATCGAGTTGATCATCGACCCGCCCGCCGAATTGCAGGGCCGGATCAATGTCATTCCGGAAATGTCCGATGTGATGGCGATGACGATCTACTATCATGGCGGTGAACGTTGCACGACGGACCAAGACACCCTGCGCGCCGTGCGCGATACGCTGATGTCGGCCAAGCCGCATTGGCTGGCCCTCGATTATGGTGCCGTTGACAGCTATGCTGCGGGCGATTTTGCCGCAGGCATCTACTGGAATGGCGCGTCAATGCGTGTGCGGTTGCAAAACGATAATTTCGTCTATGGCTACCCAGCGACCGGCTATCCGATCTGGATGGACAACGCGGCTGTGCTGAGTGATGCGCCGAACCCTGAAAATGCAATGAAATTCATCAACTTCGTCTTGCAGCCTGAAATTGCAGCACTCATCTCCAATTTTGCGCGCTACTCGAACGGGGTCACCGGCTCTGAAGAATTTATGGATGAAGAGATGCGTGACGCGCCAGAGATCAATGTGCCTGCGGAACAGGCAGAGGCCGGGCGCTGGGGGCAAGCCTGCCCGCAAGACGTCAATAATATCCATACCCAGATATGGACAGAACTAATGCAATAAGGCTTTCGAGAGCATGTAGGCCATATGCCTGCATGCTCTCCTATCCCGCGCTCGCCGCTCTAGCTATCGCTCAATGCGCCTGGCAGTGCGGTCATCAATGCTTTAATCTCTTTCGGTTTCCTCAGGAAAACTGGTCTTTTGGCAGCAGACGAGGCACCACACCTAGTTGCACGCTTCAAGATCACAAGGGCTCTTGTGATGCGCCTGACTGGGTGACTATCACCCACAGAAGCACAAGACAATTCCCCAGTTACATGCGTTGCTGTTCCAATCCCTTTGGCAATAGTGGTGCTGCGCTTGGCCTGAATAACCGCTTCGGCGAAGCTCTCCCAAGAGGTCGACGTTCCGCTCTGGGCCGGGCGCGCCGCGCACTGCAGCCATGACGCCCGACTTTGCAAACTCCGTTTTCTGCCACAAGCCGCCGGTCACGCCGGTCCATGCTGCGGCAGCAGCGACTGTCCGCTTCCATGAATAGCCCGAACCCGGCGGGTTGCCCCGCCGGGTCCGCGGGGAGACCCCGTTCCTCAGAACGAGATCTCGTCGTCTTTGTCGACCAGCTCGGGGTTTTCACTCTCGGCCGATTTCGGGCGGCTGAGGAAATCGACCTTTTCAGCGATGATCTCGCAGCCGTAGCGGTCGTTGCCTGCGGCGTCGGTCCATTTCGTGTAGTGGATGC
>JAFIEM010000076.1 GCA_020832555.1 Natronohydrobacter sp.
TGGACACTGGTGTGCCGACATTCTCGGTCTCCCTGACGCCACATCACTTTCAGCCAACGCCTGAGCATGTCGGCTTCTTCCGCAACCACTTTGTCAAGAAGGGCGAAGAAGCTGCGGACGCGGTGTTAATGGTCGCAGCATTGGAGGCCTGATATGAGCCTACACCGCTACAGTTTTTCGAGCGCCACCAATCTTCGTTTCGGACGCGACAAAGCGAAACGCAAAGCTTCAATCCGCGAATGTCTGGCTTGTGCTTTGTCGACAAGCCCGGACCCAGCTTCGGCAGCGTTGGACGCACAAGACTTTAGCGAAGCATACCCAAAAGAAGCGGCCGTGATGGCCGCCAATTCATCGTTGGTGAAACACAGGCCGGTTTTGCTAGAGCAAGCGGCTCTGCCGGATATAATGAAAATGGCGCGCTAGGTGCTGAATAGCTGGGAGTGTGTCATGGCAAAGGGTCGCAGCTGGGGCGAGGCAGAGCATTCCCTGTCAATCCGTGCTGCATGGTTGCATTATGTGGGTGGTTTGCGACAGGCCAAAGTAGCCAAACTGCTGGGGGTGCCATCGGTCAAAGCGCACCGGCTTATCGCATGGTCTGTCGCCAAAGGGGAGACGGGCGATAACGAAATCTGCCTGGATTTGTCCCTCAAGGAATGCGAACCAGATAATCGGCAGGTGGTCGAGCAGATCGCAGAAAGCGTGGTATTCTGGGCATCCCATATCAACAGTGGCGTGCGGGACTTGGCCAGATGATAAGCCTGCGCCACGATAGGGCCGGACGGGCCTTGGCCCATGGGGCATATTGGAAAGGGCGCGGGCAATGAAGAATTGGAGTGCAAGCGAGATCGAGCATTCGCTCGCGATCCGGGCAGCTTGGTTGCATTATGTCGGCGGATTGCGTCAGGCGGAAGTGGCCAAACGTCTGGGCGTCCCTTCGGTCAAGGCGCATCGGTTGATCCAGAAGGCAGTTGCCGAAGGCGCGGTCAAGGTCAGCATCGAAGGCGAGATGGTCGAATGTATCGAATTGGAAGCCGCATTGTGCCAGCGCTACGGTTTGCAAGCCTGCGAAGTTGCGCCGCACCTGGAAGAGGACGGGTTGCCCTTGCGAGCCTTGGGGGCGGCAGGCGCATCATGGCTACGCCGCTGTCTGGAACAGGGCGAGGCGCAGACTATTGGCATCAGTCACGGGCGCACCCTGACGGCCGCAGTGCGCGCGATGGCGCACATGGGCTGTCCTGATCAGCGTTTCGTGTCGCTTCTGGGCGGTTTGACGCGCAATTTTGCGGCCAATCCGCATGATGTAATGCATCTGCTGGCCGAAAAGACCGGGGCGCAAGCCTATGTCATGCCCGTGCCCTTTTTCGCCAATTCGGTCGAGGACCGCGCGGTGCTTCTGGCGCAACGCGGCATCGCAGAGGTATTGCAGATGGCCGAGACCGCAGCCGTCAAGCTGGTGGGTATCGGCACAGTGTCTTTTGAAGCGCAACTGGTCGTCTCTGGCTTGATACACCCTGCCGAGATCGAAGCAATTTCGGCGGAAGGGGGGCTAGGCGAAATGCTGGGCCATTTCTTCGATGAGGGCGGCGAGATCATCGACACGCCCCTGACCAAACGAACGATTGCGGCGTCTCTTGGGTCGAAGCGACGCCATGGAGAGCGTATCGTGGCGCTTGCGGGCGGCCCGCACAAGTCGGCGGCCATTCGTGCAGTGCTGAACAGTGGCAGGCTACATGGCCTGATCACGGATGAGCGCACCGCACGTACGTTATTGGCCTAGTAAAATTTCGCCATATCAGAGAGTGATCGCTCACGGATTTTTGCGGCCTGCCCGGCAGTTCCGAATGCTTCGAACTTGACGATACATTGCGCCGTCATTGCGTCCATCGCGGGCTTGAGATATTTGCGCGGGTCGAATTCGGCAGGGCTCTCGGTGAACACCTTGCGAATGGCCGAAGTGGCCGCCAACCGCAGATCGGTGTCAATATTGACCTTGCGCACACCATGGCTGATGCCGCGCTTAATTTCTTGCAGCGGCACGCCCCATGTGGGTTTGATGTCACCACCATATTCATTGATCAGCAGGCGTAGTTCTTCGGGCACCGAAGACGAACCATGCATCACAAGATGCGTGTTCGGTAGCCGCTTGTGGATTGCCTCAATAACGTCCATGGCGAGCACATCACCATCGGGCTGGCGGGTAAACTTGTAGGCACCGTGGCTTGTGCCCATCGCAACCGCAAGCGCATCGACACCAGTTTCCGCCACAAACCGCTCAGCTTCTTCGGGGTTAGTCAAAAGCTGGTCGTGGCGCAGCTTTTCGGTCGCGCCGTGTCCGTCTTCCTGATCGCCCATGCCTGTTTCCAGCGACCCTAAGACGCCCAACTCGCCTTCGACCGAGACCCCAGCCGCATGGGCCATCTGCACAACGGCGCGGGTTACGCAGACGTTATAGGAATAGTCGGCCGGGGTGCTGCCATCTTGCTTAAGTGATCCATCCATCATCACGGAGGTGAATCCATGTTGAATTGCCGTCACGCAAGTGGCCAGGTTGTTGCCGTGGTCAAGATGCATGCAGACCGGAATATGGGGATAGATTTCCACCAGCGCATCTATCAGTTTCGCCAGGACTACATCATTGGCATAGGCGCGCGCACCGCGGCTGGCCTGCAGGATCACCGGCGCACCCGTGGCATCGGCCGCGGCCATGATCGCAAGGCCCTGTTCCATGTTGGACATATTGAAGGCAGGAACCGCATAATCATTTTCCGCGGCATGGTCGAGAAGTTGGCGAAGGGTGATACGGGCCATGTCAGACCTCCTGAAGCTTGGATTTTGCAAGATAGTCGCCAAGCGTGGCGACCTCGGTGCGGCTACCGAAAACTAGTGGCACGCGGTCATGGGGGTGGGTCGGGATCAGATCCAGAATGGCGCGCTGTCCGTTGGTCGCAGCGCCCCCGGCCTGTTCCATTAGATAGGCAATCGGAAATGCCTCGTAGGCAAGGCGCAAAAAACCGTCCTGATAACCTGATCGCGTGTCAGCAGGATACATAAACAAGCCGCCGCGCCGCAAAATGCGGTGCAGATCGCCCACAGCGGCCGCGATCCAGCGCATGTTGAAATCGCGCCCGCGCGGGCCGTCAGACCCGTCCAGAATATCAAGAACATAGGATTGTAGCCCGGGCGCCCAGAGTTTGCGGTTCGAGGCATTGAAGGCGATGGTCGATGTCTCTGCGCGCAGGCGGACATCCGTGGTGTCGACGTGAAACGTTGCCGTGACCGGGTCCAGCGTGCCGATAGAGACACCTTCCCCTAAGCTGAAGCCAAAATCGACCGAATGCCCGAAGGACACGTAGGCGGCTGCGACCATGTCGCGCCCAGACCGCAGGAAGCTGTCGCCTGCGGGGAAAATCGCGAAGAGTGCGCCCAGCGGCGCACCTATCCCGATGCTGCCAGACCCGTCGATCGGGTCCATGGCCACGTCAAACAGGCCCGCAGGATCGAGCTCGATCACCTCCTCGGCCTCTTCCGACAGAATCCTTGCCACTGAAAACCCGCGCAAAAGCGCGACGAAATGATCATGCGCCGCCATGTCGAGCGCCTTCTGCTTGTCACCAGAGTCATTTGTGCCGACAACGGCAGTCGGATCACCGGTCAAATGGCCCTGCGCGAGACGTCCTGCTAACGGAATGCTTCCATCAGCAAGCGCAACCAGAAGTGCGGCGAGCGCCTTGCGCGTTTCATCCTCTCCAGCCAATTGGGCAAGATGCTGCGCCAGCGTCGGTGCGGAAATATCCGTGTCCCGCGGCAGGGTCAACGGTACCGTCATTGACCCGGCCCATTTCCCAAGAGCGCCTCGGCGCGCGCGATGATCGCGTCGCGGGTGATGCCGAAGCGTTGATAAAGGACATCAGCCGGGCCTGAGGCACCAAAGCCGTCAAGCCCGATCACGTCGTCCTCGCTGGCGACATAGCGCGTCCAGCCGAATTTGCCCGCAGCCTCTACCGCGATACGCGGGGCGCTACCCAGCACGCTGTCACGGTATTCTTGAGGTTGCGCGCTGAACAACTCCCAGCTTGGCATCGACACCACGGCGACACTCAGGTCGCGGTCGGCCAGTGCCTCGGCAGCTTCAAGCGCGAGGCTAACCTCGGTGCCTGTGGCCAGCAAGGTCAAATCGCGCCCTTCGCCAAACTGCCGGATTACATAAGCGCCTCTGGCGGAGAGGTTTTCCCCGGTCTGCTCCAACCGTAATTGTGGCACGCCCTGACGGCTGAGTGCCAGAAGCGACGGGGTTTCGCGCGTACGGATCGCGATGTCCCAGCATTCGAGGGTTTCCACTGCATCGGCGGGGCGGAAAACATACAGGTTCGGGATTGCACGGAGAGAGGCCAAATGTTCGACGGGTTGATGGGTCGGTCCGTCCTCTCCCAATCCGATGCTGTCATGTGTCATCACATAAATCGTGCCCACACCCATAAGCGCAGAAAGCCGGATCGCGTTGCGCGCATAGTCGGAGAATACGAGGAAAGTGCCGCCATAGGGGATCAGCCCGCCATGTGTGTTCATGCCATTCATTGCGGCGGCCATGCCGAATTCGCGCACTCCGTAGCCAATATAGCGGCCCGGCGCATCGGCAGAGAACTGGCTGTTCACAGCGGAAACACGTGTCAGGTTGGACCCGGTCAGATCAGCAGATCCGCCGATCAGCTCAGGCAACGCCGGGGCCAGCGCCTCAAGCGCCATTTGGCTGGCCTTACGGGTGGCGACCTTTTGTGGCGTGTTGAATAAGGCTGTGCGGGCTGACGCCACCGCGGCCTCGTAAGCGTCAGGAAGTTCCCGGCGAGCACGACGCAGGAACTCCCCGGCATGGGCAGATGCTGCAAGCCGCGCCTCCCACGCCAAACGCTCGCTTTCGCCGCGCCCCCCGATCTCATGCCAGTCCAGCGCAAGCTCGGCCGGTATCTTGAACGGCTCCGCATCCCAGCCAAGCGCGGCCTTCGCAGCAGCCGCTTCTTCCGCCCCGAGCGGCGCGCCATGCACTGAGGCGGTTCCCGCCTTGTTTGGTGCGCCAAAACCGATCACAGTTCTCATTGCAATCAAGGTAGGCTTCGCGGTCTCAGCTTTAGCCTGCGCAATGGCCTGCGACACGGCCGTTATATCGTGACCATCGCAGCGCAAGACATGCCAGCCACATGCCGCCAGCCGCGCCGGGACATCCTCGGAGAAGGAAATCGATGTCGGCCCGTCGATCGTGATCTGGTTGTCGTCATAGAGCACGATCAGCTTGCCAAGCCCTAGATGTCCGGCCAACGAGATCGCCTCCTGCCCTATCCCTTCCTGAAGGCACCCATCCCCTAGAAAGACATAGGTGTTGTGGTCGACCAGATCCGCGCCGAATTCGCCCGCGAGCCCGCGTTCCGCCATTGCCATGCCCACGGCACTGGCAAGGCCCTGCCCAAGCGGGCCCGTGGTGGTCTCGATCCCCTTGGCATGCCCGTATTCTGGGTGTCCGGCAGTGCGCGACCCCAGCTGGCGGAAGTTACGGATCTCCTCGATGGTCATATCCGCGTAGCCCGTCAAATGCAGCAGCGCATAGAGCATCATCGAGGCATGACCATTCGACAGCACCACCCGGTCGCGGTCCGGCCAGTCCGGGGCGGAGGCGTCGAACTTTAAATGATCGCGAAAGAGCGCCGTGGCCGCGTCAGCCATGCCCATCGGTGCGCCCGGGTGACCAGATTGCGCGGCCTCGACCGCATCTATTGACAACGCACGAATGCAGTTCGCCAGCGCGAAGCCTCTAGGGCCTCTTGCAGCTTTAGCGGCTATGTCCTGATAAAGCGAATCTTCGAGCATATGGTCCTCCTGTTTCGCTGCGTGGTACCTCAATCCTGATATTATCACAATAAAAAATATCAAAATAACATTATTGACGTTCTATATGTGATATGTGATGTTACGACTAGGAGGACACAACGTGAAGCGTGACGATAGACAACAGGCAATCGTGGATGCGCTGGTAGCCGAGGGCGAGGTCGAGGTTGACGCGCTTTCAGAACGTTTTGCCGTGTCCCGGATGACAATTCACCGCGATCTCGACGACCTCGAATCCGCCGGGCTGTTGCGCAAAATCAGGGGTGGTGCAACGATCCGCTCAAGCACTCAGTTCGAAAGCGATTTTCGGTTTCGCGAGCGCCAGGATAGCGCTGCAAAGAAAGCTATGGCACAGGCTGCACTTCATTTGATCGAACCGGGCATGAGCGTGATGATCAATGACGGCTCAATGGCCGCGACTTTGGGACAGGAGCTGGTTACAAAGCGCCCGCTAACAGTGATTACAAACAACGCGGCAGTGATTGACGCGCTGCGCGGCGAGGCTGGGATAACGCTTATTGCGCTTGGTGGGGTATATTCGGCCAAATTCAACGCATACCTAGGCAAGGTCACTGAGGACGCGCTGGCGCAATTGCGCGCGGACATCTCCTACATCTCGTCGCCGGCCGTATCCGGGCTCGAAGTGTTCCACATGGACGATGACGTCATCCGGACAAAGCGGGCCATGATTGATCAGGGCGCGCTGCGAGTTCTCCTTGTCAACCATACCCGGTTTGGCCGGGCTGCCCTGCATCGCCTTGGGCATTTATCCGAGTTTGATCACATCATCACTGACACTTACCCAGTCCCCGAGAACGTGAGTTTATTCCACGAGGCAGGGCTGACCCTGACCATAGCCGACACACAAGAGGCAGACGCATGACCCAGCCAAGATACTGGATCGGAACCAGTTGGAAAATGAACAAAACACTTGCAGAGGCCGAGAGCTTTGCGACCGCTTTGTCCGCGGCTGATGGAATGCGTGATCCGCGTATCCAGCGTTTCGTGATCCCGCCATTTACGGCTGTGCGCGAGGCGAAACAGATTCTTGCCGACAGTTCTGTCAAGGTAGGCGCGCAGAACATGCATTGGGCCGATCAGGGCGCGTGGACCGGCGAAGTGTCGCCCGTCATGCTGAAGGACTGCAATCTTGATCTCGTGGAGCTTGGCCATTCAGAACGCCGTGAACATTTCGGCGAAACCGACGAAACCGTGGGCCTGAAGACCGAAGCGGCGGTGCGTCACGGGCTGATCCCGCTGGTCTGCATCGGCGAAACTTTGGCGGAGCGCGAAGCTGGCCGCGCCCAAGAAGTTCTGGCCATGCAGGTGCGCGGTGCTCTTGGCAAACTGGACTCCAACCAGAAAAACGCAGATATCCTCTTGGCTTATGAGCCGGTCTGGGCCATCGGGGAAAACGGCATGCCGGCGACTTCAGACTACGCAGACGCACGTCAGGCAGAAATTATCGCTGTCGCGCGGGAGGTGCTGGGCCGCCCGGTGCCCTGTCTTTACGGCGGCTCGGTCAACCCGGGCAACTGCCAAGAACTTATCACTTGCCCGCATATAGACGGGCTGTTCATCGGCCGCGCGGCCTGGGATGTCGAAGGTTACTTGGACATTCTGGCCAAATGCGCCGCATCCCTCTGAAATCGAAAGGAAACGACATGAAAATAGCAATCGCAGGCGATAGCGCTGGCGCGCCGCTGGCAAATGCCGTCGCGGAGCACCTGAAGGACAAGCACGAGGTGTCCGACATCTCGTACAACCCCGAGGCACCAGAAAAATTCTACGCCCATATGGCCGACCGAGTATGTTCGGCCGTTCTGGCGGGCGAGTATGACCGCGCGATCCTCTTCTGTGGTACTGGTATCGGCGTGGCGCTCTCGGCCAACAAGGTGCCAGGTATCCGCGCAGCGCAATGCCACGACACCTATTCGGCAGGCAAGGCCGCCACATCGAACAATGCCCACGTCATCACCATGGGCGCGCGCGTAATCGGGCCGGAGCTTGCCAAGGACATCGCAGATGCCTTCCTGTCCGCGTCCTTCGACCCCGATGGCCGGTCTGCAGGAAATGTGCGCGCCATCGACGAGGTTGACGCCAAGTACAACAAGGCGTGACAGCCCGAAGCGTCTGCCAATCGCAACCGCTCGAAGAGATCCCACGCCCCGCCGGTTACATGACGGCCATGACACCGAAAGGCATGAAGACCCGACAATGGACAGACTCCTTGCAATCGACAGCGGCCTGACCGTCACCAAGGCTGTGATCTTCGACCTTGACGGCAACCAGATAGCGGTCTGTCGTCGGAACGTACCGCAATGCAAGCCCGCTCCGCGCAGGGTAGAACGGAACATGGCAGAGCTCTGGCGACAGACCGCGTCAGCAATCCGGGATGTGCTGGAAACAAGCGGCACAGATGCACAGCGGATCGTTGCCGTCGCGGCGACCGCCCATGGCGATGGACTTTATCTGTTAGATCAAGACGGAGCTCCGCTGGGGCCGGGCATCCTGTCCCTCGACAGCCGGTCGAGCGCTGTTGTCGATGACTGGACGCGCAATGGCACCGCCGGAAAAGCCCTGGAACTGACCGGCCAGATCCCCCATGTTTCCGCACCATCGGCATTGCTGAGCTGGATTCGCCACGAGGAGCCCGAGCGATTTGCCCGGATCGGACATGTCCTGTCCTGCAAGGATTGGCTGTCCTATTGCCTGAGCGGCCATATCGGAACAGACCGGACCGAGGCCAGCACTTCCTTCACCGACGCCCGCTCTCAGACCTATTCCGACGCGGCGCTGGCGCTTTTTGATCTGTCCGAGATTGTCCGGGCCTTGCCCGATATGGCCAATTCGGCAGAAGTCGTGGGAACCATTACCGCTGACGCGGCAGCGGCGACCGGTTTGGCCGAAGGCACGCCGGTGGCCGCTGGACTGCATGACGTCACGGCGTCAGCGCTCGGCATCGGTGCACACCAGACTGGCGTAATCGGCATCGTCGCAGGCACCTATTCGATCAACGAATGTGTCTCGGCGGAACCCCGAATCGATGCCCGCTGGTTCTGTCGCAATGCCATCACGCCGGGCCATTGGAACAACATGGCGATTTCACCTGCATCAGCGACCAATTACGATTGGTTCCTGAACACTTTTTGCGCGGAAGAGCGTGACAAGGCGGGGGTTTCTATCCACAAGCTTCTGCGATCGGAAATCGACATCGCATTGTCGCGTGGGTCGTCGGTCATGTATCATCCGTATCTCTTCGGCTCGCCGATGGGACCCGCCCCCAGCGCAGGATTTCTGGGGCTGCGGGGCTGGCATGACCGCGGCGATGTGCTCGCCGCCCTGCTGGAAGGTATCGCCTTCAATCACAGACAGCATATTGACGCCCTGCGCGAATGTTTCAGCAGCACAGAGGCCCGGTTGACCGGCGGTGCCTCGCGCAATCCAACAGTGGCACAGCTATTTGCAGATATTCTGGATATGCCGGTCACAGTGACGGACACGGATGAAGCTGCCGCCTGGGGGGCCGCGCTTTGCGCAGGCGCGGCTGTCGGTGCCTTCGCGCAGTTCGACGCCGATCCCCGAGACATCGAGGGGCGCGCTAAAAAATATCAACCGTCACAAAGCCGCGCCGCCCACTACGCAGAACGATACACGCTCTACCGCGAGGTCGCGGCAACCCTGACATCGACCTGGCATCGTCTCAACGCCCTTGAGGCAACACGCAGAGGCCGCCCTCATGAATGACGCACAGAACGATGCCTTTGACGTTGTCATCATCGGGGCCGGGATCAACGGGGCCGGGGTGTTTCGGGACCTTTGCGCCCAGGGCCTAAAATGTCTGATTGTCGACAAGGGCGACTTTGGCTCCGGCACCAGCGCTGCTCCGTCCCGGCTGATCCACGGTGGCTTAAAGTACCTCGAAACCGGCGAATTGCGTCTTGTCGCCGAGTCCACCTATGAACGAAATCTATTGCTCAAGAACGCGGCGCATCTGGTCAGGCCACTTTCGACAGCGATCCCGATCATGTCATGGAGCAGCGGGATCACCGCGGCCCTGCGTACTCTTTTTGGTTCAACAACGGCCCCGCGCAGTCGAGGCGCGCTGCTTGTGAAGCTGGGGCTCTGGCTCTATGATTTTTACGGGTCACGGTCCCGCCAGATGCCACGGCATCGCATGATCTCACGTCGCAGGGCCTTGAACGACATCCCAGCCCTGACGCCCCGGATTGTGGCCCTTGGGACCTATTTCGATGCTGTGATCACCGCTCCCGAAAGGCTGGTGCTGGAACTGATTCAGGACGGGCTGAAAGCTTCGCCCGGATCAGAGGCGATCAACTGGTGCAGCGTGACCGGCCAATCCGAAGGCGCGCTGCGCCTGCGCTCTGACGATGACAGTGAACGCACGGTCCGACCCCGACTTGTCGTCAATGCAGCGGGCCCTTGGATCGACCGCGTGAATGGCGTTATCGGCCATGACAGTCACTACATTGGCGGCACCAAGGGGTCCCATATCCTGTTGGATCACCCCGAGCTGCTGCGCCATCTGGATGGCAGGATGCTATATTATGAGGCCGATGACGGCCGTATTCTTCTGGTGTTTCCGTTTCAGGGCAAGGCGCTTGTCGGTTCCACCGACATTCCCGATGGCGACCCTGATCGTGTTGCATGCACTGATGACGAAACAGAATATTTCATTCAAAGTCTGCGCGATCTGCTGCCCGGGCTTGATTTCAACCGAGACCAGATCGTCTTTGCTTATTCCGGTATTAGACCGCTTCCAAATTCACGCGGCGTTTCCCCGGGCCTGATCAGCCGCGATCACTCTGCGCCACATTCGCCCGCGACCGCCACACGCCCTTTTGCGATCATCTCTCTTGTAGGCGGGAAATGGACAACGTTTCGCGCCTTTTCCGCCGAAGTGGCCGATATGGTCCTGTCTGATCTGAAGATGCCACGCTTGTGCGATACCGATGACATGCCTATTGGCGGCGCGTTCGCGCTGCCGAGCGACAATGGCGCGCGCGATGAGTGGATCGCCGCCGCTGCACAGGAGACAGGGGCCGCGCCCCATCGTGTTTCGGTGCTGCTGGCCCGCTATGGGACAACCGGACACGCGATTGCAAAACATGAAGGCGCAAGTCCGATACCTCTGGTAGATGCGCCCGATTTTACCGTTCAAGAGATTGACTGGATCGTTCGAAACGAGCGTGTCATCCATCTGGCCGATCTTCTGCTACGCCGAACGCCGCTTGCTATAAGCGGTGCGCTCACAGGACGACTTTGCCGTTCCGTCGCGTCCATCGTAGCAGCGGCACTGCACTGGAGTGCCTTGCGCGAGGAAGCGGAACTAGACGCCCTCAAAGCACTGCTTGCCGAACGCAATGGCGTTCATCTAGACTTTGACAGCGCACACCAATGAGGATTGAACGATGTCTGACCGCCACCGCAAGCTGATCAATGATCCGGACAGATTGATTGCCGAGCTCGTCGAAGGTATGATTTCCGCGCATCCGGGGCTCCTTTGCGTAGAAGGCGACACGGGACGGGCCATCGTCGCGCGAAACGGTCCAAGACCGGGAAAGGTCGGCATCGTTGTCGGCGGGGGATCAGGCCATGAGCCGGCATTTGCGGGCTACGTTGGCAAGGGCTTAGCGGACGCGGCACCGCTGGGAAATATCTTTGCGTCCCCTTCACCAGCACAAATCATGGATGCGGGCTTTGCTGCCGACGGCGGCGCCGGAGTGCTCTTCCTTTATGGAAACTACACAGGCGACGTGATGAATTTCGATATGGCTACCGAAAGTCTGGCAGAGCATGGCATCACCGCCAAATCCTTTGTTGTGACGGACGACATCGCCTCTGCACCGCCCGACCGAACAGAGGAGAGGCGTGGTATCGCTGGTGATTTTTTCGTGTTCAAGATCGCAGGCGCGGCGGCGGACCAGGGACTGTGTTTGCAAGATGTAGAAGCCGCTGCCGCCAGGGCGAACGCCGCCACCCGAACCATGGGCGTGGCTCTGTCAGCATGTATTCTGCCGCAGACTGGGCGGCCGAACTTCGACTTGCCGGTCGGCCAGATGGAAATCGGCATGGGCATCCACGGCGAGCCCGGGATCGAGCGCGGCCCGTCAGAAAGCGCTGATGCCGTGGCAGACCGCCTGCTTGCCCCAATTTTGACGGAACTGGCCCTGACCGCGAACGACCGCGTCGCAGTGCTCGTCAACGGGCTTGGGTCCACATCTCTGCTGGAACTCTATTTGCTGCACAGAAGAGTCGCTACCCAGCTTGCGGATCGGAATATAGAAATTCGCCAAAGCTGGGTTGGGGAATATTGCACGTCGCTAGATATGGAAGGAGCCTCGATCACATTGATACGCCTGGATGACGATTTGCAAGACTGGTTGGATCACCCCTGCGAGACCCCTGCACTCAAAGTAGGGCGATCTCAGGAAGTGGTGCAGGCGCAACGCCTGCCAAAGCGCGCGCCCACGAAGACGCAGAGCAATACTTCCATCGACCGTGACACACTGAAAACAGACGGCGACATCGGGCCACGCGAGTTCTTGGCGATGATGCGCACGGGTGCAGAGGCGATTTTTGCCGCGCGCGACCACCTTTGCGTGCTCGATGGCGTAATTGGTGACGGTGATCACGGTGTCACTATGGAAATCGGCTGGAAGGCTGTTTTGGACGCGCTGTCCATGTCTGACCCGGACACGCCCGTCACTGAAACCTGCGACCGCATCGCCGAAGCCTTCCTGTCTGCTGTAGGTGCGTCTGCCGGACCACTTTACGCGTCAGGCTTCAAAGCTGCGGGACAGGCTGTTTCCGATCGGTTGAATCTCGATGCAATGTCGCTGGCGCGCTGGCTCGACGGTTTGGCACAGGGCATCGCAACGCGAGGAAAGACGCAACTGGGTGAAAAGACCATGCTGGACGCTTGGCGCCCTGCAGCGGATGCGGCGCTGAAGCAAGCGAAGACAGGTGCGTCGACCGATGCTTGCCTTAGCGCCGCCAGCGAGGCGGCAAGAACTGGGTCTGAAGCAACCGCCCAAATGCACAGTGCCAAGGGACGGTCGAAGAAGCTCGGAGCGCGGGTGCTCGGTCATATCGACCCAGGAGCAGCATCGGCGGCAATACTTGTGGCAGCTTGGGCCAAATATCGGGCCACTCCCGGTTTGTTGGCCGATGATTAATCTTACGCCTGATCGGCACGGATCGGATTGCGATCCTGCACAACCCGAATGGCGGTAGGGATGAAGGGCGATCTTGTTCCCGATAGCTGATGCTTTGTTCGGTGTGATTTGTGCGTTCTATGCTACATCCAATAGCCGCTGTTGCATTGGCTTTAAATCGGCTCTGCCTCAATCTGTATGGCGGAACGGTAGCATTCTCGCCCGTAACAATTCTGGACCTGCTCGGCCGTGCATGGCGCGTTTGAGGGTCTTCAGGCGATTGATCTGACCTTCCGCCTGGCCGTTGCTCCAGGGTATCTCGATGGCGTTTTTGACCGCATCGCAGTCTCGGTTCAAGGTGCGGGCAAAGCGCACGATGGGCGCCAAGTCGGTTTCGATCGCGTCGTCGATCCATGCAGGGAGAGGGTCTGCTTCGCGGCGACGCAGGATTCCGTTGAACCGCGTGGCGAGGCTGCGCATGTTTGCAAAGGCACTGAAATACAACGAAGAGTTTTGAATCCGACTCTCAGATCACTGCCCGATCTCGGTCGATATTGATCTGCAGACTTTGTAATCGTCGGTCGTACCGGCCTCAGGCGGCGCGCGATATGTAAGCAACATGTTGACATGTGTAAGCTTATAGGCTACAGCTATCAATGATAAAGACATTCGCGAACAAGCAGCTCAAGGCCCTATGGGAAACGGGCAAGTCAAAGATCGACGCGCGGTTTCACGCGCGCATCTTGCGCCGCCTTGATGCGCTTGATGCTGCTACCGCACCCGAAGACATGAACCTGCCCGGCTTCGACTATCACGCCCTGCGTGGCCATAACCCAACGCGCTATACCGTCCATGTGAATGGGCCTTGGTGCGTCACCTATGAGTTCAGAGATGGCGACGCCTATGTGCTGGACTTCGAGCAATACCACTAGGAGGCAACTATGAGCCGTAACCCAGACCGCTGCCCCTCGCATCCAGGCGAAGTGCTCCGCGAGGACATCGTTCCCGCAACGGGCAAATCGAAGTCCGAAATCGCGCGGATGCTCGGTATTTCGCGCCAGCACCTCCACGACGTCCTGGCAGAACGCAAACCTGTCAGCCCCGAGGTGGCTGTTCGCCTGGCCAAGCTGTTCGGGAATGAGCCACTGTTCTGGATCAGGATGCAGGGCGCCTATGACGCCTGGCACGCGACCCGCGATGTTGATGTGTCGGCAGTGCCGACACTGATCGCGGCTGAGTAGACAAGGCAGGGGGAGGGTGTCGGGCAGTCGCAACTGTGAATGCCGACCAAGATGCCGATGTCGCAACGGGCGGAAAGCCCGCGCGCGTGATGCGCGCGTTCAATGCTATCATCGAGGACTCAGATGGCCGGGAAGCAAGACACTGTTATCTCTGACATCGCCCTGCTGTTCGACACAGGCTGGACGCGTGGGGACCTCTGGTGGTGGTGGAGATCCGCTTTCGTTTGCCCCGCAACTGCTGGCATTTTGCATTCTCACTCAGCACTTCTGATAGCTTTTCGGCTATATTCACGGGTTATAGCCGAAAAGCTATATTGACAAAATATCGCCCAGGGGCTATAGTGTCACCATGACCGACGCCTTTGCATACCCAATCCGAAGCCTCAGACAAGCCGGGGCGGCCCTGCGTGCTCGACGAACCGCACGCAAGATCAGTCAGAAACAGCTTGGGGAAATGACGGGCACCGCACAGTCCACCATTTCCGATATCGAAAACGGCGTCGTGTCGGTGAGCCTTGATGTCTATCTACGCCTCCTTGAGGCCCTTGGCGCAGAACTGTCGGCGACAGACCGTCTGACCGATCAGGATTTGCTCTGAGATGGCGCGCAACACCCGTGCAGGTCGTCGCATACGCCAAAGCAAAACCGCCGTCTGGTACGAGAGGTCCAAGGTCGGCACCCTGACGCGGGCGACCGATGGCGCGATCAGCTTCGCCTACGATCCAAGCTGGTTGGTGTCCGACACTGCTTTTCCTGTGGCCAGCGCCTTGCCTTTGTCCAAGGCCAAATGGCAGGGCGACCCTGTTGTCGCCGCTTTCGACAATCTGCTGCCCGATTCAGAGGGCGAGCTGCGCGAAAAGATCGCCGCGCGGGTCGGGGCGTCAGGCAAAGATGCGTTTTCGCTTCTGTCTGTGTTGGGACGGGATTGCGTCGGGGCGCTTCAATTTCTGCCCGTGGGTGAGTCCCCGTCCGAGCAGGACATGCAGTATCGCGTCATCTCGCAAGAGGAGATGGTCGCTGATCTGAAGAACCTCGCCGCTGCCCCCCTCGCACAAGGCGAGGATGAGGATTTCAGGATTTCCATCGCCGGTGCGCAAGAAAAGACGGCTTACCTGC
>JAFIEM010000077.1 GCA_020832555.1 Natronohydrobacter sp.
AGCGCTCGACCATCTGCCCCAGATCGCGCGCGTCGATATAGGCGAAGATATTGCGTCGCCGCATGTCGGGATTGGCGATATAGGTCGGGAAATCGCGGGCATATTCATGGGGTTCGATCACGTTGTTCAGACGAAGCCCGTAGATATCTGCTCCGCTGCGGCGCTGAAATGACCGCGCCGTGACCTCATTGACGACCTTGGACATGGCGTAGCTGTCCTCGGGTTCGGTCGGATGATCCTCGTCGATCGGCAGATACTCGGGTTTACGGGTGCCATCGGCGAAACAGACGCCATAGGTGGTTTCAGACGACGCGAAGATGATCTTGCGAATACCGAATTTCAGCGCGGCGTCGATCACATTATACGTCCCAAGCGTGTTGACGCGGAAACACTCATTGTCGCTTTTCAGCAGGATGCGCGGGACAGCCGCGAAATGCACCACAGCGTCGAAACGCGGAACACCGGTTCCGGGGTCGAGTTCATCGAAGCCGGCATAGCTGGACATCACATCGAACATCTGGCCCGCATCAGTGATATCGGCGATACGATTGTCCACCCCCGGCAGGTCGAGCGGGGCCAGATCGACATTCATGACCCTGTGACCTTGTGCAAGAAGTGCTGCGATCACATACCGCCCTGCCTTGCCGGTGCCGCCAGTAAACAGGATGCGCATGTCTTTCTCCTTTGAAACCTGCCGCGTCGTGGCAGGCACAACGCTTTGGGTCGCATATGATCGCGGGCGGGCTGTCGTGGCAAGGGCTGTGATGGTGCAGGTTGCACGCATGAGTTGCACAGTCACAGGAACGTGCGCGCGACACGCCACTTCCCGCCGATCCGAATGAAGCCCCCCCTTTACCGCGCCCATATCCCCGCCCTATAAAGCGCACAGCGCAAGGCGACCCGTCCGGGGCGCTATATCTCTCGTGAGCACTGGATATCCCGCATGAATTTCTTTCCCAGCCTGTTCTCATCCGACATGGCCATCGACCTCGGCACCGCGAATACGCTGGTCTATGTCAAGGGACGCGGGATCATCCTGAATGAACCCTCGGTGGTGGCCTATCACTCGAAAGACGGGCGCAAGGCCGTGCTGGCCGTGGGCGAGGATGCGAAACTGATGCTGGGCCGCACCCCCGGTTCCATCGAGGCGATCCGCCCCATGCGCGACGGGGTGATCGCAGATTTCGATGTGGCTGAGGAAATGATCAAGCATTTCATTCGCAAGGTGCATCGCAACACGGTGTTTTCAAAGCCGAAAGTCATTGTCTGCGTACCCTATGGCGCAACGCCTGTGGAAAAGCGCGCAATCCGGCAATCGGTTTTGTCGGCGGGCGCGCGCCGGGCTGGTCTGATTTCGGAACCGATTGCAGCGGCGATTGGCGCGGGCATGCCGATCACGGACCCCACCGGCAGCATGGTGGTCGATATCGGCGGCGGGACGACGGAAGTTGCGGTTCTGTCGCTGGGCGATATCGTCTATGCGCGCTCGGTGCGGGTGGGCGGCGACCGGATGGACGAGGCGATTGTCAGCTTCCTGCGGCGCAACCAGAACCTGCTGATCGGCGAATCGACTGCCGAGAAGATCAAATGTTCCATCGGCACCGCGCGTATGCCCGATGATGGGCGCGGCAAGTCGATGCTGGTGCGCGGGCGCGATCTGCTGAATGGCGTTCCGAAAGAGGCAGAGATCACACAGGCGCAGGTGGCCGAGGCGCTGGCCGAGACTGTCACCACGATCTGCGAGGCGGTGATGATCGCGCTGGAGACCACACCGCCGGATCTGGCCGCCGATATCGTGGATCGGGGCGTGATGCTGACGGGTGGCGGTGCGCTGCTGGGCGAATTGGATCTGGCGCTGCGCGAACAGACCGGGCTTTCGATTTCCGTGGCGGACGAAGCGCTGAATTGCGTGGCCATCGGCACGGGCAAGGCGCTGGAATTTGAAAAACAGCTTCGTCATGCCATTGACTATGAAAGCTGACGCATAAGGCGACTGGGTGGCGCGCGTGGTCGAGGATCGCAAATACGATCAGGATTTCATTCGCCCGCTGCGGCGTGTTCTGGTAGGTGTGATCGCCGTTCTTCTCGCCCTGATCTTCCTGATCTGGCGCATCGACAGCCCCAGGGTCGAGCAGTTCCGCATGGCGGTGATCGACCGGGTGGTACCGTCCTTCGATTGGGCGATGAAACCTGTCACCCGGCTGGCGGTGCTGGCCGAGGATTTCCGCTCCTATGCGCGCATCATCGAGCAGAATCAGGAATTGCGCCGCGAATTGCAACAGATGCGGGCCTGGCGCGAGGCGGCGTTGCAGCTTGAGCAGAGGAATGCGCAGCTTCTCGACCTCAATCAGGTGCGGCTTGATCCGCAACTGACCCATGTGACCGGCGTGGTGATGGCCGATAGCGGCTCGCCCTTTCGCAAATCGGTGCTGTTGAATGTCGGCGCACGCGACGGGGTGCAGGATGGCTGGGCGGTGATGGACGGGCTGGGGCTGGCGGGGCGCATTGCGGGCGTCGGCCAACGCACGGCGCGGGTGGTGCTCTTGACCGATACCGCCAGCGCCGTTCCGGTCACAGTGCAACCTTCGGGGCAGCGCGCCATGCTGATCGGGGATAATTCCGCCTATCCAGTGCTGGAATTTGTCGAGGCACCCGATGATCTGCGCCCTGGCGACCGGGTGATCAGTTCCGATGATGGCGGTGTCTTCCCGGCGGGTTTGCTGGTGGGCGAAGTGGTGATCACGCGCGACCGACGGCTTCGGGTGCGCATCGCAGCGGATTACGGGCGGCTGGAATTCCTGCGCGTCTTGCGCTCGCGCCCGGTCGAACGGATCACCGATACCGGCAGCCTGATCGCCCCGAGTGAAGAGATGCAGCCCGATCCCGCTGCACTGGACGCCCCGGAAGGCACAGGCGATGGTTGAACGTCGCCAGACCAAGCGCCTGATCTATGTGACCCTGTTTCTGGCGCTGGCGACAGGTCTCATGTTCTACCGGTTCCTGCCGCTGGGCGGATATGGCGCGGATTTCGGCATGCTCGAAGGTGCTGCGCTGTCTGACTATGACCATTCGCGGGGTTGGACCCTGCCGCTGCCGGACATTCTGCTCTGCCTGACGCTTGCCTGGGTGCTGCGCCGCCCTGACCTGCTGCCCGCTCCGATCATTGCGGGGTATTTCTTCATCGAGGATATCCTGCTTCTGCGCCCGCCGGGGCTGTGGGCGCTGATCGTGCTGATGGGCAGCGAATTCCTGCGCCGCCGTTCGGAACAGTTCCGGGGCTACGGCTTCGTGCATGAATATGCACTGGTCGCGGGCCTGATGCTGGTCATGTATCTGGCCAATCGCATCGTGCTCGCGATTGTGATCATGCCACTTGAGCCGCTTGGCTTGAGCTTTGCGCATTTCCTCGGCACTGTGCTGATCTATCCGGTGGTGGTCGCGATGTCGCATTTCGTCTTTGGTCTGCGCAAACCCGCGACCGGTGAAGTGGATGCTTTGGGGCAGAAATTGTGAAACGTTCGGATCGTGAAAAGGAACTGAGCCGCCGCACGATCAGTCGGCGTGCATTGCTTCTGGGGGCGGTGCAGCTTGGTTTTGCGGGAACGCTGTTATGGCGGCTGCGCGACATGCAGCTGAATCAATCCGAACAGTTCCGGCTGCTGGCCGAGGAAAACCGGATCAACCTGCGCCTGCTGCCGCCCATCCGGGGGCTGATTCTGGACCGGAACGGGGTGATCCTTGCGGGCAATGAACAGAATTACCGCGTCGTCATCAAGCGCGACGATGCGGGCGATATCGATCTGGTCCTGAGCCGCCTCGCCCAGCTTATTCCGCTCTCGGAGGAAGATATCGAGCGCGCGCGGCGTGACATGCTGCGCAACCGTCCCTTCGTGCCGGTGACGGTGGCCGAGCGGCTGAGCTGGGAAGAGATCAGCCGTGTTGCCGCCAATGCCCCTGCCCTGCCCGGCGTCACGCCGGAAATGGGCATGTCGCGCCACTATCCGCTGCATGCCGATACGGCGCATGTCGTGGGCTATGTCGGCCCGGTGTCAGAGCGTGACCTTGAGGCGCTGGAAACCCCCGATCCGGTGCTGTTCATCCCGCGTTTCCAGATCGGCAAGAGCGGCGTCGAGCGCATGGCCGAAGACCGGTTGCGCGGGCGCGCAGGCTCGCAGCGGGTCGAGGTCAATTCCGTGGGCCGCGTGATGCGCGAACTCGACCGGGTTGAGGGCACGCCGGGGGCGAATGTGCATCTGACGATTGACGCGCGGTTGCAGAATTACGCATTGGAGCGCCTGCATGGCCAGAGTGCCGCAGCGGTGGTCATGGATGTCAAGAATGGCGATATTCTCGCGCTGGCCTCGGGTCCGAGTTTCGATCCAAACCTGTTCGTGCGCGGGATTTCCAGCACGAATTTCAACGAGTTGCTGAACAATGACTATCGCCCGCTGGTCAACAAGACCGTGCAGGGCATGTATCCTCCCGGATCGACCTTCAAGATGGTCACGGCGCTGGCTGCACTGGAGGCCGGTGTCACCAATGGTCAGGAGACTGTCTTTTGCCCCGGCCATATGGATGTGTCCGGCAACCGGTTCCATTGCTGGAAACGCGGCGGGCATGGGCGTGTGGGCATGGTTGCGGCGCTGGCAGAGAGTTGTGACGTCTATTTCTACGAGATGGCGCAGCGCTGCGGGATCGACAAGATCAATGAAATGTCCACCCGGCTGGGGCTTGGAATTCGCTACGATCTGCCCATCACCTCGGTCGCGGGCGGACTGAACCCGACGCGCGAGTGGAAACGCAACAATCGCAACGCCGAATGGCGCATCGGCGATACGGTCAATGCCTCGATCGGGCAGGGTTTCGTGCTGACGACGCCCCTGCAACTGGCTGTGATGACCGCACGGCTGGCCACCAACAGCGCGGTGCTGCCGCGACTGGTGCGCGATCCGCTGGACCGGACGGAACGCGAACTGGCCAGCCTTGATCTGCGCCCCGAATGGCTGCGCATGATCCGGCAGGGCATGGATCAGACAGTCAACAATGCGCGCGGAACGGCCTATTCTTCGCGCATCGTGGCCGATGGGCAGTTGATGGCAGGCAAGACCGGAACGAGCCAGGTCTTTTCGATCACCCGCGCCGAGCGCGAGGCGGGCGTGCGTCGGCAAGAGCAACTGCCGTGGAACCGGCGCAACCATGCGCTGTTTGTCAATTACGCCCCGCTTGACAACCCACGCATCGCGGTTTCGGTGGTGGTGGAACATGGCGGCGGGGGATCTTCCGCTGCGGCCCCGATTGGCCGTGATATCACGCTTGCCGCGCTCAACGACTCCGCGCCCCCGATTTCGGCCTATCCCGCACCGCAACGCAACCGCATCCAGTATGAGCAGGACGAAATGCGCGAACGCCTGCGCCGCCCCGAGGATCTGAGGCTCAGCCGGGCATGAGCTATCTTGAGTATAACACGCGCCAGATGCCCTCGGGTCTGCGCAAGGTGCTCTATCTGAACTGGCCGCTGATCGCGCTGCTGATCATGGTGGCCGCCTATGGTTTCGTGATGCTCTATTCCGTCGCGGGCGGCAGTCTGACCCCCTGGGCCGAACCGCAGATCAAGCGCTTCGGCTTCGGTCTGCTGGCCATGTTCGTGGTGGCCTTTACCCCGCTCTGGTTCTGGCGCTCGATTGCGGGGGTGGCTTACGGCGTGACGATCCTGCTGCTGCTGGGCGTCGAGTTCTTCGGGTCGGTCGGCATGGGCGCAAAACGTTGGCTGGTCATTGGCCCAATCCGGTTGCAACCGTCGGAACTGGCAAAAATCACGACGATTCTGGCGCTTGCGGCCTATTACGACTGGATCGACATGAAAAAGATCTCGCACCCGGTGCATGTGATCATCGCCGCCATGATCGCGCTGGTGCCGACATTTCTGGTGCTGCGCCAGCCTGATCTGGGCACGGCCATGCTGATTGCTGCCGGTGGGGGTGTCGTGATATTCGCAGCGGGCGTGCATTGGGGGTATTTCGCGGCCCTGATCGGATCAGGCGTCGGTCTGGTCACGGCCGTCCTGCAATCGCGCGGCACGGAATGGCAGTTGCTCAAGGATTACCAGTATCGGCGGATCGACGCCTTTCTGGACCCGACGCTTGATCCGCTGGGCGCGGGCTATCACATCAACCAGTCGATGATTGCGCTGGGCTCCGGCGGATGGTCCGGGCGCGGTTTCATGGAAGGCACACAGGCGCGGCTGAACTTCCTGCCCGAGAAACACACGGATTTCATCTTCACCACATTGGCCGAGGAATTCGGCTTTGTCGGGGCTTCGTCGCTGTTGCTGCTATATATGATGATCATCGCCGTCTGCCTGCTGACCGCGCTGCGCACGACCAACCGGTTCGGTGCGCTGCTGGTGATGGGGGTGATCGGCAATTTCTTCCTGTATTTCGCGGTGAATATGGCAATGGTGATGGGTTTGGCGCCTGTGGTGGGGGTGCCGCTGCCGCTGGTCTCGTTCGGCGGGTCGGCCATGCTGGTGCTGATGATCGGTTTCGGGCTGGTCCATTCGGCGCATATTCACCGTGCGCGGTTGCCATCATGACGCTGACCATCCTGTTTGCCGCGGGTGACGGCGACTTCGCCGAATACGCGCCACATCTGAACGCGGCACTGTCAGAGGCGCAGCTTGAGGCCGAAATTGTCACCGAAGCGCTGCCCGCCAGTGTCGATTTCATCATCTATGCCCCGGCGAACCCTTTGCGTGATTTCAGTCCTTTCACGCGCTGCAAGGCTGTGCTCAGCCTTTGGGCCGGGGTGGAACGGATCGTGGGCAATCCGACGCTGACCCAGCCGCTAGCGCGGATGGTTGACCCGGCACTGACCAAGGGCATGGTCGAATATGTCACCGGCCATGTGCTGCGCTATCATCTGGGCATCGACACGCATATCCATGCCCGGCCCGGCGATTGGGTGCATGCGCCGCCGCCATTGGCCAGCGCGCGGGTTGTGGGGTTTCTTGGCCTTGGCGCGCTGGGGCAGGCCTGCGCGGAAGCTCTGAGCTACTTGGGGTTTCAAGTGATCGGCTGGTCCCGCAGCCCGAAAACCCTGCCGAGGGTGATCTGCCATCACGGTGATGCCGGTTTGCAGACCGTGCTGGAACAATCGGACATCCTGGTGACTTTGCTGCCACGCACGCCCGAGACTGAGAACCTGCTTGATGCGCACCGCTTTGCGTGGTGCCGTCCGGGCCTGTGTCTGATCAATCCGGGCCGCGGCGCATTGATCGAAGATGCGGCTTTGATCGAAGCGCTGGACGCAGGTGCCGTGCAGCATGCCACGCTGGATGTGTTCCGCACCGAGCCCCTGCCGAAGGATCACCCTTTCTGGCATCACCCGAAGGTGACGGTCACACCGCATATCGCAGCAGCAACCCGCGCAGAGACTGCTGCGCAAGTGATCGTTGAAAATATCATTCGTGTGCAGCGCGGCGAACCGCTCTTGCACGCGGTCTGCCGTGCGCGCGGGTATTGAGCGCCGCTGAGCACTGGTCCGTGTTCATGGATTGGAAATGGATTGCTGCTAGGTTTCAGGCTAGACTGAGTGCAGCAATGTCAGGATCTGCCAATGCACGATCGCTCCGCCTCGCATCAACGACCCCGCCGCCGAAAGCGCACGCCTTTCCTGCCCGCGCAGGCGAGCGTGCCACCCGCCGCGCGCGGGCTGAACTGGCGCGATGTTCTTGCCGCAGTCGCCTTCAGCCTTGCCGCCCTGATCGCTGTCAGCGCGGGGATGGAGTATTGCGCCAGAGCGGGAGGCTTCTGTCACAGCCCGCAAGAGATCGCCACGGCACCCGCGACCGCCCCCACAGTAGCAAGCGCGCCGGTCGCCGAGCCGGAAACCGTCCCAGAGCCACGCGCGGTTCTGGCCCATGCCTTTGCGCCGCTGCCTCTGAGTTTCGAGAACCTGACCACGCGCAGTTTCGTGCTGCCGCCGGGGCAAACCATGCTGGATATGGCGACGGAAACCGGGCGGATCGCGCTGGATGACGTGGCATTGATCGCTGTCGTCCAGCAAAACGGGGTGCGGCATGCGCTTGTGCGCCTGCCGGACGGGCGCATCGCGCGGCTCCGGCAGGGAGATCCGTTGCAGGGCGGCACAGTCGCGGCGATCAGCGAAGATGCGCTGTATCTGATTGATGACAACCAACGCCCGCGTGCTCTGGTTCTGGGCGGATAGGGAATGGCGCGTTGCCCTTGGCGAGATGACTGCTTTGGGTTTGCGCTGCGCACCACTGTTCCAGACGGGCTGCGGCCCTGAACCGCCGCCCATTCACCATGTGACCCGCACAGTGGCGAGAAGGACGGAAGCGGTCGCGCGGGGGCTTGCCGTTTGCCTGCGGGCTTGGCATCACGAAGCCAGCAGACGATAGGCAGCGCTGCACACAGAGTCGAGCGGACGAGAGCGGGTCATATGATGCAGAACTGCGAAATTGCCATTGTCGGCGCTGGGGTTGTGGGGCTGGCCTGTGCCCTGCGTCTGGCGCAGGCCGGGCATCAGGTAACCGTAATTGCGCCGGAAGATGATGAAACCGGGGCGTCCTATGGAAACGCCGGCGTGATCGCGGATTATGCCGTCATGCCCGTTGGCACGCCGGATGTGCTGCGCAACTTGCCTGCGCTTCTGTTCGACCGGAACAGTCCACTTGCGATCCGACCTGCACTCGCCCTCGCGCCCTGGCTCTTGCGTTTTGCGCGGGAATCCCTGCCCGGACGCGCACAGCAGAATGCGACGGCCATCGCGGCCCTGCTTGCACCTGCGGCATCAAGCTGGAAGGAGCTTGCCGCGCAGATCGGCGGGACCGGCCTGCTCAAGCCCCTCGGTTCGCTCTATCTGTTCGAGACCGAAGCTGACCGGCGCGGCACCCGGTTCGAGACCTATCGCGCCCATGGGATTGCGGTGGAAGCGATCGGCCGCGACGCATTGGGCCAGTTGCAACCGGGTCTGCCTGCCGGGATTGGTGTGGGGGCGGCCTTTTTCCCCAACACGATCACGCTGGATGACCCCGGCCAGATGCTGCGCCATCTGCGCATGGCGGTCGAAGGGGCGAGCATAGAGCGCCTCGCCACGCGGGTCACGGACCTGGCGCGCAACAAGGGCGGCGTGACCTTGCGCGGACCGGGCCTGAATTTGCAGGCGCGGCGTGTGGTCATTGCAGCCGGGGCCTGGTCGCGCAAACTGGCCGCGCAGGCGGGCGACAGGGTGCCGCTGGACACCGAACGCGGCTATCATCTGGAATATGACAGCCCTGCGCCGCGCCTGATCCGGCAGATGACACCGGTATCGCGCGGCTTCTACTTCTGCCCGATGGCGGGGCGGCTGCGGGTCGCGGGCACGGTCGAGCTGGGCGGGCTGGAGGCGCCCGCCTCTCCCCATCGCTGGGCGGTGCTGGAGCGTGGCGCGCGCGCGATTCTGCCCGATCTGCCAGAGCCAGACCGGCGCTGGATGGGCTGCCGCCCCTCGCTGCCTGATTCGCGCCCGGTCATCGGCGCGTCACGCGCCGGACCAGAGGTGATCCATGCCTTCGGTCACGGTCATCTGGGCCTGACGCTCGCGCCGATCACCGCGCGGCTGGTTGCGGCGCTGGTGGCAGGCAGGACGCCGGAACTCGATCTTGCGCCTTACCGTCCCGACCGGTTCTGAACCAGCGTCGCGCCAAGCGTGGTCGCAAGGAAAATCATCGCGGCGATCACAACGATAGACGGGCCGGATGGCGTGTCCTGCGCCAATGATAGTTGCAATCCGCCAAAGACCGACACCGCCCCGATGGCCATGGCAAAAAGCGCCATCATCTCGGGTGAGCGTGCGAGGTTGCGCGCGGCGGCCGCCGGGATGATCAGCAGCGCCGCGATCAAGAGCGCGCCCACGATCTTCAGCGCCACCGCGACGACAACGGCCAGCGCGAGGGTCAGCACCATGCGTTCCCGACCCGGATTTATCCCCGCCGATTGCGCTAAGTCTTCGCTGAGTGTCGACATCAACAGCCCCTGCCAGCGCCAGAGGATCAGCCCCAACACGAGCGCGGACCCCAGCGCGATCACCGCCAGATCGAAGCGGGAAACCGCAAGGATATCGCCAAACAGGTAAGCCGACAGATCGACCCGCACATTGGGCAGGAAGGACACGGCCACCAGACCGAAGGCCAGCGCGGAATGTGCAAGCACCCCGAGTGTCGTATCCATCGCCCAGCCGCGCCCTGCCAGAGCAGCCACGACCATGGCCATGATCAGCGCCACGACCATCGTGCCGATGAAAATGCTGATCTGAAAGCCAAGCGCCAGCGCCACCCCCAGAATGGCGGCATGCGCCGTGGCATCGCCGAAATAGGCCATGCGCCGCCAGACCACGAAACAGCCCAAAGGGCCCGTCGCGACCGCTACGGCAAGGCCGGCCAGCAGCGCGCGCATCAGGAAATCATCCAGCATGATCGGCGTGCTCCTTGGCATGATTATGGTTGTCGTTGTGGGCGCAGTTTTCGTCATGCACATGGTCATGACTGTGCTGATAGAGTGCGAGCGCCCCCCCGGTGCCAAGTCCGAACAGCGCGCGGTATTCGGGCGCATCGCGCACCACCTGTGGCGCGCCTTCGCAGCAGATATGACCATTGATGCAGATCACGCGGTCAGACGCGCTCATCACCACATGCAGGTCATGGCTGACCGACAGGACCGCGCAACCCAGATCACGGCGGACATCCTCGATCAGCCGGTAGAACGCCGCAACACCCGGCTGGTCCAGCCCGGCGGTCGGTTCATCCAGCATCAGGATATCCGGCCGGATCAGCAGCGCGCGAGCCAGAAGCACCCGCTGGAACTGCCCGCCCGAGAGCGTCGCCATGTTCTGCCGCGCCACATCAGGGACGCCGACGCGACCCAGCACTTCGGCGATTTCCTGCGGGCTTTGGCGCGTGGGCAGCGAAAGAAAGCGCGCAACCGGCATGGGCAGGCCGGGGTCCAGATGCAGGCGCTGCGGCACATAGCCGATGCGCATTCCCTTGGCGCGGGTGATGCGCCCCTTGTCCGGAGCGACCACACCCAGAAGCGTGCGCAGAAAACTGGTCTTGCCCGAACCGTTCGGGCCGACAATCGTCACGATCTCGCCCCGGTCGATCTGAAAATCAATCCCCGTCAGCACACGCCGCCCGCCATAGCTGACGCTGACGGAATTCGCTGTGATCAGGCTCATGCTGCCGAACTCCGGCAGGCGCGACACTGGCCCACGGCCTCGATCGTGGTGCGGGCAAGGTGGAAGCCCGCCGCCTGTGCGGCCTGATCCAGCGCGGAACTGACGGCACCGGCATCGGCCTCACTGACGCTGTTGCAGGTCTCGCAGATCAGAAAAGCCGCCCGGTGATCATGGCCGGGATGCGCGCAGGCGGTAAAGGCGTTCAGGCGTCTGATACGATGCGCAAGCCCATGTTCTACGAGAAAATTCAGGGCACGATAGGCAACCGGCGGCTGGCTGCCAAAACCCTCTGCACTGAGTTTCTTCAGCACCTCATAGGCCCCGAGCGCGCCATGGGCCTGCAGCAACAATTCCAGAGTGCGCCGCCGTACAGGGGTCAGGCGCGCACCCTGCGCGCGGGCGCGCGCCTCGGCCTCGGTCAGAATTGCCGCGACATTGGCTGCGCCGCTATGGTCTGCACAGCAAAACCCGTTGTCATGTGCCTCTGTCGCCATCCGCATCGCCTTGACTGTTATGATATAACGTTAGATAAGCCTACCGACACATAACACAAGGAGATCAGGATGCGCTACTCACTTGCTCTGGCTTGCGCCATGATGGCCACACCGCTTGCGGCACAGGACTTGCGGGTTGTGACCGATTTTCAGGTGACGCACTCACTGGTCGCAATGGTGATGGGGGACAGGGGCACGCCGGACCTGCTGTTGGACCAGAGCGGCGATCCGCATAGTTTCCAGTTGCGGCCTTCGCAGGCACGCAATCTGGCCGATGCAGGGCTGGTTTTCTGGATGGGGCCAGAGATGACACCCTGGATGGCGCGCGCAATCGCCGGAGTTGAAGCGAAAGGCGAAGTGGTGACATTGCTGGAGGCCGAAGGTTTGGTCCTGCAGGACTATGCGCAGGGTCATTCGCACGACGATCACGGCCATTCGCACGATGACCACGGCCATTCGCACGACGATCATGGGCACTCGCACGATGACCACGGCCATTCGCATGACGATCATGGGCACTCGCATGATGACCACGGACACACGCATGACGATCACGGGCATTCGCACGACGATCATGGTCATTCGCATGACGATCACGGGCACTCGCATGACCATGGCCACAGCCATGACGGGCTGGACCCGCATGCCTGGATGAACACGGACAATGTTACGGTCTGGCTGGATGTGATTGCTGCGGAACTGTCCGAGCACGACCCCGCCAATGCCGAGGTTTTCGCGGCCAATGCTGCTGCCGCACAGGAAGAAATCACGCAGCTTGCCAATGAGTTGCAGGCGATTCTTGAACCTGTCGGTGACGCATCTCTGATCATGTTCCACGATGCCTATGGCTATCTGGCCAGCCAGTTCGGCCTGAATATCGCTGGCACCATCGCACTCGGCGATGCCGCCGCCCCCGGTGCGCAGCGTCTGAGTGAGTTGCGTGCGCAACTTCGCGACGCGGAAGCAGTCTGCATTTTCCCCGAGGTCAATCATTCCTCACGCTATGTCGATCTGGTGATCGAGGGGACCGAAGTGCGTGTCGGCGCGGAACTTGATCCTGCGGGCGTGATGCTGGAACCGGGTGCCACGCTTTATCCGACGCTGATGCGCAACATGGCGCAGGCGATTGCCGATTGCGTGGCGGGCTAAGGGCTGGACGCGCGGGCCGTCAAAGGTTAGGTCTGGCCTTGTGAATGAAAGGGCCAGACCATGACGGAACGCTCCCCCCTGACCCTGTACCTGGCGGCCCCGCGCGGGTTTTGCGCAGGTGTGGACCGGGCCATCAAGATCGTCGAGATGGCGATTGAGAAATGGGGCGCGCCGGTCTATGTGCGCCATGAGATCGTGCACAACAAATACGTCGTGGACGGGTTGCGCGAAAAGGGCGCGGTGTTTGTCGAAGAGCTTGATGACTGTCCGCTTGATCGCCCCGTGATCTTTTCCGCGCATGGCGTGCCGAAGTCGGTCCCCGCGGCGGCGGAAGCGCGGCAGATGCTCTATGTCGATGCCACCTGCCCGCTGGTCAGCAAGGTGCATATCGAGGCCGAGCGCCACCACGCGAATGGGTTGCAGATGGTGATGATCGGCCATGCTGGCCATCCCGAAACCATCGGCACGATGGGGCAACTGCCCGAAGGCGAGGTTCTGCTGGTCGAGACACCCGCAGATGTTGCAGGGCTTGAGGTGCGTGACCCGGCGCGGCTGGCCTTCATCACCCAGACCACGCTCTCAGTAGATGACACGGCCGAAGTCGTCGCAGCCTTGCAGGCGCGGTTTCCCGCGATTGTCGGACCGCATAAGGAAGATATCTGCTACGCCACCACCAACCGGCAGGAAGCGGTCAAGGCGATTGCACCCAAGATCGACGCTTTGCTGGTCATAGGCGCACCCAATTCGTCAAACTCGCAGCGGCTGGTTGAAGTGGGCCGCGCCAAGGGCTGCGCCTATGCACAACTGGTGCAGCGCGCGACAGAGATCGACTGGCGGGCGCTGGACGGAATTACCAGCGTCGGGATCACAGCAGGCGCGTCGGCCCCGGAAGAGCTGGTCAATGAAGTAATCGATGCGTTCCGCGCGCGGTATGATGTGACAGTTGAACTGGTCGAGACTGCGAAAGAGCGCGTCGAGTTCAAGGTGCCGCGCGTGTTGCGCGAGCCTGCATGAGCATCCCGCGTCCGGCGCTGGCGCTGGGGCTGGCGGGGCTTTTGCCCTTCGGCTGGGGTGTGGCAACGATCCTGATCCCGGCCCTGCATGATCTGACGCTGGCAACACTCGGGCCGCGCTTTGTCGGCCCCAACGTGCTGATCGCCTATGGCTCGGTGATCCTTAGTTTCATGTCAGGTGTGCTCTGGGGCTTTGCCGCGCGGGGTTCCGAGGATCGTTTCAGCGGCTATGCGCTCTCGGTCCTGCCCGCGCTCTGGGTGTTCTTCATGGTCGGCGGCGGCGCATCACAAGCGCTGAGTGCGCTTCTGGTGGGGTATCTGGCGCTTTTGCGGATCGACTGGCAATTCAGCTTCTGGGGACTGACACCGGGCTGGTGGATGCGCTTGCGCCTGATCTTGACTGCCGGTGTCGTGCTGGCTCTGGCCTTGGGGCTGTGGCTGGGCTAAGCCTTGGCCATCTCAGGCAAGGAGCGGCTCATGCGTCTTTTCAACATGCCCTCGTCGGGCAACAGCTACAAGGTGCGGCTACTGCTGGCCCTATTGGGCCTGAAAGCCGACTTGATCGATGTCGAGTATGGCTGGGAGACGCTGGCGCAGGCCAAGGCAGACGGCAAGCTGCCCTTCGGCAAGGCCCCGGTGCTGGAACTGGAGGACGGCACGCTTTTGCCCGAATCCAACGCAATCTTATGCTATCTGGGCCAAGGGACGCCGCTCATGCCCGCAGATGGACTGGATCACGCACGCATGCTGTCCTGGATGTTCTGGGAACAGAACCAGCATGAAGGCGTGATCGCAGTGCGCGCGGCGCTGCTGAATTACCCTCACCGCAAGGCACAGGCGACGCCGGATCGGTTGACGGAATTGCTGGCGAGCGGTCAGGTGCTCTTGAAAATCATGGACGATCATTTGGCAACGCACGATTGGCTGGTGGGCAACGCGCCAAGCCTCGCGGATATTTGCCTTTATGCCTATACGCATACCGCCGAGGAGCGCGGCGGTTTTGACCTTGCGCCCTTCCCTGCCCTGCGCGCATGGCTTGCGCGCGTGGTAACTCTGCCTGGCTATGTTGGCCTCGATGACTGATCTGATCGCCTATACGGACGGGGCCTGCTCGGGCAATCCCGGCCCCGGTGGCTGGGGCGTCCTGATGCGTGCCATGCGCGGCGGCGAGATCGTCAAGGAGCGTGAACTCTCGGGTGGTGAGGCAGATACCACCAACAACCGCATGGAGTTGATGGCTGCGATCAGTGCGCTGGAAACGCTGCGCCAGCCGAGCGAGATCACGATTGTCACCGACAGCGCCTATGTGAAAAACGGGGTCACAAGCTGGATTCACGGCTGGAAGCGCAATGGCTGGCGGACGGCAGACAAGAAACCGGTGAAGAATGTCGAGCTGTGGCAACGGCTGGATGCGGCGCAGGCGCAGCACAAGGTGACCTGGGAATGGGTCAAGGGTCATGCCGGGCACCCGGAAAACGAGCGCGCCGATGAAC
>JAFIEM010000228.1 GCA_020832555.1 Natronohydrobacter sp.
AGCCAGATCAATTCATCCTAAATCCGATCCACCAAATGCCGGGACTGAACACCTATGGGAGGGTGAAGATGTCTGATGCAATTGTAAGGTGGTCGATACAGTGGTTGGGCGGACCTCGCATAGGTTCGAGGCCGGTTCCATCTCGCCGAACGCGCCCCTAGTCGAAGTGCTTAGGAGTTCCTACCACAAAGCTCTGGTTTTACAAATCCTTATAAAAAATTCACCAAATCCGCGCAGTCATGAGGTCCGGAGAATATCGGCCCGGAGAGACCACTTCGGGGCCTCCTGGCGGCAGGACCAGTTAACAGCCCCTCCCGCATAACCTTCGAAAACAACGGCAAAATCCGGCCGCAGTCGGATCGGGAGAACGCTTTCGCGGGGGCAAGTGGCGGAGGGAATGGGTCTGAAAGACAACCTTCTCCACCTCAGACAGTTTCGTCTCACAGGGCCGATGGATTAAGTTTCAATGGCTTACGAGAAGTAGTCGTCCGTGAGCCGTGCCATCTGGTGCATGCGCTCGTGCAGGACTGTCACGATGCCGATGTCGCCGTTGGAAAGCCGCCGCCAGTACACGAAATGGTGCTCATAGCGGAAGAAGTACCCTTCCACCCCGAACTCGGCCGGCACGGGTCTCGACACGACGCCGCGCGTTTCGATCTGTTCAAACGCGGCGAACAACCCTGTGATGTAGCTCTCCGCCTGCGCCTCCCCCCATCGGTCGCGGGTGTAGCGGTAGATCTCGTCGAGGCGGACCGAGGCCGCCTCCTGGACGCGGATCGCCATCGGATCAGGTCCGGTTCCGGGCGATCACCTCGGCGGCGGTCAGAGGCTTGTAGCTGTCCTCGGGCGCAGCGAAGGCCCGGCTCAGTTCCGCCTTCAGACGGTCGAAAGCTTCGCGCTCCGCACGTTCCTTGTCGCGGCGGATCAGGTCGCGGATGTATTCGCTGACGTTCTCGTAGGCACCGTCCTCGCCGACATTGGTCGCGACGAACTCGCTGAGGGCTCCGCTCACGCGGACCGTCATGGTGGTGGTGCGGGACATGGCGTGCCTCCTTCTGGCATGTATTCAAGATAACCAAAAACGAACACGGCCGCAAGCTCGGCGGCACACGGCCCTACGCGATCCCCGGGGCCGCTGACAATGCGCCTAGTCCTTGCCATCCTCCAGCACCACCCTGTCTGCCAGGACCAGCAGCACGATCAGCACGGCCTCGGAATGACGTGCAAGGGACACAAGGTGCTCGCCGCTCGGGCCTCGCTCGCCCTGAAACCAGTACTTCACCGTCCGCTCGCTGGCACCCGTCCAGCGCATCGCCGACTTGATCGCACGGTGCGTCGATCCGAGTTCCGCGTGCAATGCCATGGCAATGGCGCGTCTATAGTCATCCGGAATTTCGTCCAGGTGCACAATTGTGCCCATCTTCGGCACAACTGTGCCCATCTTGATCCGCACCTTCATGGTTCTCTCCGCTAAATATTTGGAGAGCCAACAAAACGGCAGAATCCATTTGTGTCCGCGACGGCGCCATTCGGCGGCCGTTCAAGGGCGATCGATCTTATGGGGGGATGACGATGATCTGCGAGATAACCGCGCAGCCGCAGCCAGACGCGCCCGCGCGCCCTCCGACGACGATCCTGCGTGCCAACCGCTATGGGAGGGCATTGCTGCGTTCAGGACGCACCGCGCCCCGTGAGAGACGAGTGGCCGGTTGCGGGGAGGCTGGTCGCGTCCTGGATTGGCCGGGCCGAAAGTCCAAAGGCTGAGCCGGGCGGAACGCATGAGGGGGCACGGCGGAAGCAGACAGATGGACACCGGAGCGGCAGAGCCGGACGTGCCTGCTGTCGCCTATGTCCGGATGTCGACCGACCACCAGAAGTACTCGACCGAGAACCAGCTCGATGTCATCCGCAGCTATGCCGCAGCGCGTGGCCTGCAAATCCGGCGCGTGTTCGAGGACTCGGGCCGCTCGGGCCTTCGGCTGGATGGGCGCGAGGCGCTGCAGAACCTGATGGCCGAGGTCCAGTCGGGCCACGCCGATTTCAAGGCGATCCTCGTCTATGATGTCAGCCGCTGGGGGCGGTTTCAGGATGCCGATGAAGGCGCTTACCACGAGCATGTCTGTTCCCGCGCCGGGATCCGGGTGCACTACTGCGGCGAGCAGTTCGAGAATGACGGCAGCATCGGCTCCAACCTGCTGAAAACCGTCAAGCGGGTAATGGCAGGCGAGTACAGCCGCGAGCTGTCGGTGAAGGTCTTCGCCGGGCAGTGTCGCCTCGTGGAACTCGGCTATCGTCAGGGAGGCCCGGCGGGATATGGCCTGCGGCGTGTGCTGATCGACGAACATGGCAATCCGAAGGGCGAACTGTCTCGCGGTGAGCAGAAAAGCCTCCAGACCGACCGCGTGATCCTGGTGCCCGGGCCCGAGGGGGAGCAGCGTGTCGTCCAGCGCATGTACGAGATGTTCGTCAATGAGGGACGCTCGGAGCGCGAGATCGCCGAAACCCTGAACGCCGAAGGACGCCGCACCGATCTCGACCGGCAGTGGACCCGGGCGACCGTCCATCAGGTGCTGACGAACGAGAAGTACATTGGGAACAACGTCTTCAACAAGGTGTCCTTCAAGCTGAAGCAGCGCCGCGTGGTGAACCCGCGCGAAATGTGGATCCGCTCCGAGGGCGCCTATCCCGCAATCGTGGATCTGGCGCTGTTCCTGTGCGCCCGCGAGATCGTCGATGCGCGCAGCCGCCATTTCTCCGACGAGGACCTGCTCGACGCGCTGCGCACGATCCTCAAGCGGCAGGGCATGCTGTCGGGTCTGATCATCGACGAAGAAGATGACCTGCCGTCCTCCAGTGCCTATCGCAGTCGCTTCGGCAGCCTGCTGCGCGCTTACCGGCTGATCGGATACGAGCCGGACCGGGACTACAGCTACATCGAGGTCAATCGCGCATTGCGGCAGGCCCATCCGCAGGTGGTGGCCGAGGTGATCGCGGGAGTTGTGCGCCATGGCGGGTCGGCCGTGCAGGACCCCGACACCGACCTGGTGCGCGTCAACGGCGAGTTCACGGTGTCCATCGTTCTCGCCCGCTGCACCGCGACTGCGGGCGGGTCGCTACGCTGGCGCATCCGTCTCGACACCGGCCTCGTGCCCGACATCACCATAGCTGTGCGCATGGACGAGGTGAACGAGGCGCCGCGCGACTACTACGTTCTGCCCAGCATCGACATGACCTTCGGGAAACTGAAGTTCGCCGAGCAGAACGGGCTCGCGCTGGACGCGTACCGGTTCGACACGCTCGATTTCTTCTACGCGCTCGCCTCGCGGGCCAGGATCGCGGAGGTGGCATGATGCCCGACGACATGGAGCCGAACAAGCAGAAGCAGGTGACCCTGATCCCGACCGACAGGATCCGGATCCTCAATCCCCGTGTCCGCAATCGGCGTGCTTTCGCGGAAATGGTCGAGAACATCGCCCGCATCGGCCTGAAGCGGCCCATCACCGTGGCGCCGCGCCTTGGGACCGACCCGCAGGAATACGAACTCGTTTGCGGACAGGGCCGACTCGAGGCATTCATCGAATTAAGACAGGACCGCATCCCGGCTATCGTGATCGAGACCGACGAGAGCAACTGCCTGGTCATGAGCCTCGTCGAGAACTGTGCGCGGCGCCAGCACAACCCAATCGACCTCATGCGCGAGATCGGCACGCTCCGCCAGCGCGGTTACAACGACCGCCAGATCGGCGAGAAGATCGGCGTGTCCACTGAATACGTGAACATGATCGCCGGGCTTCTGGAGAAGGGAGAGGAGCGCCTGGTCTCGGCCGTGGAAACCGGAACGCTTCCGCTGAACCTCGCCATCCAGATTTCCAAGACCGATGCGAAGGGCGCGCAGAAGGCGCTCATGGACGCCTACACCCAGAACAAGCTGCGCGGCCGGAAGTTGACGCTCGTGCGCCGCCTGATCCAGCAGCGCGAACTGCGTGGTCCGCAGCTCCAGAACAACCAGATCGGGCGCCGGGTTGCGAAACGGGCGCTGACCAGCGAGGGCCTGGTGCGCGCCTATCAGCAGGAGGCCACGCGCCAGAAGCTGCTGATCAAGAAGGCCGAGCTGACCCAAAGCCGGCTGATGTTCGTGCGCGAGGCCTTCCGCAAGCTCTGCGTTGACGCGCATTTCATGACACTGCTCAGGGCCGAGGGACTGGAGACGATGCCTGCCGACCTCGCACGCTCGGTCACCGAGGGGACGTCCGCATGAAACGCGATGCAGGCGGGCCCCAGCACACCGTCAGTCTCGGCTTCGAGGACGACTGCGTCACCCTCCCCATCGACGCCATCCTGCCGCTGCGCGCCTTCGGCAAGTCCGCGAAATCCAGCCGGAAGTACCGACAGATCGTGGCCTCCATCGCCCAGATCGGGATCGTCGAGCCGCCGGTCGTTGTCCGGAACCCCGACAAGTCCGCCACCTGGTTGCTGCTCGACGGCCACATGCGCATCGAGGCATTGAAGGACGCAGGCGCGAGCGAGGTGGAATGTCTGGTCTCCACTGACGACGAGGCTTTCACCTACAACCGGCAGGTCAGCCGTCTCGCGCCCATCCAGGAACACAAGATGATCCGCAAGGCGATCGAGCGCGGCGTGCCCGAGGAAAAGATCGCTCTCGCGCTCGACCTCAACATGAGCAGCATCCGGCGAAAGGTGCGCCTGCTGGACGGCATCTGCGAGGAGGCCGTTGCGATCCTGAAGGACAAGCCCGCGACCGGCGCGGTCTTCGACGCGCTGCGCAAGATGAAAACGATGCGCCAGATCGAGGCCGCGGAATTGCTGGTCAACGCCAACAACTATTCCGTCGCCTACGTGAACGCGATCCTCGCCGGAACGCCGCACGCGCAATTGGTCGAGGCTTCCAAGCCGAAAAAGGTCAAGGGCATCACACCCGAGGCGATGGCGCGGATGGAACAGGAACTGGCGCGACTCCAGGAAGGGATTGCTTCGATCCAGGACACCTACGGCGAGGATCATCTGCACCTGACCGTGATCAAGGGATACATCGGGAAGCTGCTCGGGAACGCCCGGATCGTGCGCTATCTGGCTCAGAACTATCCCGAGTTCCTCGGTGAGTTCCAGACCATCACCGAGATCACGCCGACCGAGGCTGTCGAGGTCGAGTAGCGGTTCAGCGGCGGACGATGGGGACCCGGACCCGAAAAGCGCGGGGACCGCGGGAGACGCCGGACTGTGGGCCGGATCGAGCGCGGGGGTGGGGATGGCGGCGAACCCGCTCGGAGCCCACCAGGCCGGCTTGAGTTTTCGCCGGCTGCGTGGCCGCACCTGCGGCTGCGTCGATTGCGGGGCGTGTCGGAACCTGGGCCACTCCGACACGCCCCTTTTCACGTGCCGAAATCAGTTGAGTCGAATCTGCCAATGGTTGCCCCGGAAAAGCTTCAGGACGGGCCGCCCTCAGTAATCGGTCTCCACATACACCCCCGAGCAGTCGTAGGCGACGGCGGCGGCGGTGCTGCCGGTGTTCATGTAGTTGCGGGGGCTCAGGAGCTGGGTGGCGGCGGGGAGGTTCGTGGTGAGTTCGACCTCGGCGATGGCGCCCGACACCTCCTCGACGACGCGGACCCAGACCGAGGCGGCGTTCGGGGCGGCGTAGAGGAAGAGGGTCAGGACATTGGTGGGCGCATCGACGGGGAAGCTCGCGCCGAGATTTATCAGCGTGGGCGCGCCGGAGCCCGAGTTGTGGACGATCTGCCAGTTGGCATGCGTGCCGCGCTGGAAACCGATGCCGATGGCGTTGACGACCGCGCTCAGCAGCAGCGTCGTGGCCAGCGCGGCAGTGGATCCCATAAGCCCGAAAAACCCCATGCCGGTGGGCTGAAGGGTCGTCAGCGAGAGCCGGTTCACATAGGTGAATCCGCCCAGGCCCTCGGCATTGCCGCGCCAGCAGACCCAGCCGGCGGAGCGCTCCTCGGCCGCTGCGTCTGCGGTGGCTGCGCTGGTCATCCGCCACCGGCGCATGGAGGTGGAGAGGTTGGTAGTGGCGAGCCCGGGCGTGGAGGCGGTGCCGACGCCCGAGCGCGGCATGCCGATCGCGTTGATCGTGGTGCCCGAAGACGGCGCCCAGTACGCGATCCGGTTCACCCCGAAATGCGGCTGCAGCGGAAAGAGCCGTCCGGAAGGACGCATCACCTCGAGCCAGGCCGAGCCCGCCCGGTCGCGGGCGTAGAGATGGATGCGGCCCGCGGGCGGCGGATCGGGGGGCGTGGCGCGGCCGGGCAGTACCATCGGCTCGGGCAGTTCCACCCGACCGCTGGCGCGGTCGATCTGGATGGCGTCGTAGTAGGTGGACCCATCCGGGCTGACCTTGAAGCTGAAGTCGTCGTTGCCGAGAAGCCCGATCAGCGCGCGCGCCGAGAAGCCGGTCTTGAAGGCGAATGCGGCATCGTCGCCGGGGGTGTTCTTGTTGAATGTGGCTTCGATGCCATTGCCCGCGTGGTTGAAGAGCATCGCGGGCGTGTTGATCGAGAAGCGGTTGAAGCTGTCGGCGGTGGCCCAGCCAAGGCCCAGCTGCTGGGCCGTGAGGTTCGCTTGGGGCATCCCGACCTGCGTCACGCTGTTCGCGAAGGTCACGGTGGGCGTGTTGATGACGGTTGTGCCGCCCGCGCCGGACGTCGCCGAGCCGATGTTGACGACCGTGTTCGACCCGGAGGCCCCACCGATGCCGATGTTCACGGTCTTGGTGGTGCCGTTCGTCGTGGCGCCGGTCCCGACGCCATAGGTGGCGGTGCCGGTCGATGTGCCGAGGGTGGCCGTTCCCCCGGATGCCGTCAGCGTGCCCGAGAAGGTCTTGTTGCCCGAGAAGGTCTGCGTGCCTGCGAGGATCGCCAGTTCCGACGAGGTGTTGGGCAGCGTGTAGGTCCGCGTCTGTCCGGTCGAGATTCCAGCCAGCGAGAACACGGCCTTCTTCGTCGGATCGGCATCGTTCACCAGGCTGAAGACGGCATCAGACACGTCGCGCGGCTCGCCCACGCTGGCCCAGCTGCTGCCCGACCAGACAAGAAACGCCCCTTCGTCCGCGACCCAGACCAGCCAGCCGGGTCGCGGAACGAGCCGGATCCATGCGCCATCGACCCAGAAGGCCACGTTCAGATTCCAGCCCGCCCAGAGACCGGTCGCGCCCGAGGCCACGAGGTGGCGGTCGCCATCGGCTGGGCTCGCGGGCGGCGCGGTGCGGGTGCGGTCCAGCACGGCCAGCTGCACCATGGCGTCGAGCAGGCGCAGCGCCTCGTTGTGGGTGACATGCTTCTGCGCCTGCGCGGCCATGAGGTATGGCAGGCCGAGATGGGTGGTGGTGTCGGACATGGTCGATCCTGTGGGGTTCCCGATGGCGGGGATCAGAATTGCAGCGTTATGCTGGCCGTTGCCCCGCGCCCGAGGCGGGCGGAGAGCTGGAAGATGCGGATGGCGATGGCGTCGCCGGGACCGAGCGGCGCACCCCAATCGGCGGACTGCTGGGCAGCGCTGTAGAGAGCGGACGTGGCGCTGCTTGGCAGCACCCGCTTGATCGTCGCCCCGTCACGGATCTCGACCTCGTAGCCTTCGAGTTCTTCCCCTAGCGGCACCTCGACCTGTTCCCAGGCATCGGCCTCGAGCGCGCGGGATCGACGTGTCCAGCGGATGGTCAGATCGCCGGGGGCGCGCGCCCGCCGCCAGGGCTGTTCGACATGGACCGGGGCGAAGGGGCGCAGGCCGAGGCCCGCAGGCGTGAAGGCCTGCGCGACATAGGTCTCATCGGAGGGCGGCCGGGTTGCAGGGCCCACGCGCCAGGTCCACGGCAAACCCAGATCGGCCAGCGCGATCGGCAGCGGCGCGAGCGTGCTGTCGAGCACCACGACCCGCGCCCCGGCCGGGGCGGGGTTGCCCATAGCACCTTCCGTCCCGCGCTGGCCCCGCAGCAGGCGGGTGAGGCGATACCGTCCCGGCGCGATCAGCTCGACCGTTCCCGCCTGGACGATCTCCCAGACGCCGGGGCTGGCCTCGATGACCAGCGCATTGGCCCCACCGAGAAGCGCCAGATCGGTGACGCTCTCCAGCGAGCCGGTGAACAGATCGAGCGTCAGCGCATTGCCGAGATCGAAGCGCGAGACCGGGCCCGGCCAGAGGTCGAAGGCCAGCACGCCCATCCGCGCCCGGGCGGGCACGGTCGTCAGGAGATCGAACCCGTCGCTGCCGGGGCTGCGGAACACCGCGAGCTCGCCCGGCCAAGGGCGCGCATGGGCCGCGAGGAAGGGACGGTGCGCGGGCTGGTCCTCGGTCAGCTGCGGCAGGTCGAGGAAGGCGACGTCCGGCGCGGTCAGCACCAGCGGGCGCGCGAGCGAGGCCGGTCGTGGATCGCCAGGCGGCAGGTCGTAGGCCGCGCGGTCCTGGCGGATTGCTTCGATGCCGCGCGCCTCGGCATCGGCTGTGGAGAGCAGGCGGAAGTCGAGGCTGCGCCCTTCGTGGATGAGCCGGATGACGTCGGCCGGATCGAGCGCGAGGCGCGAGGGCGGCAGGCGGAAGCTCGCGGTCTCGCGGCCGATCCATGCTTCCATCAGCGCGCGGCGGCAGCGGCGCTCGGCTTCCTCGGGCGCGACGGCCATCGGGAAGGCCTCGGAGACGATGCGGCTCGCCGACACGGTGATGCGCTGCGCCTCGACCTGTGCCGCGTCGTAGTCCTCGTCGGCACGCGCCAGCTGCCACTTCAGCGCTTGCGGCAGTTCTGTCTCCTGCGCACGGGTGAGTTCCAGGCCCTCGGCGCGGGGATCGGGGGCGGCGACCAGATCATCGGCACCGATCTCGGCCACGGTTGCGCGGCCGCGCATGACGAAGCGGATCACCCCTCCGGTCTCGACCGCGTCGAAGCCGAAATGCCGCGCGAGCGTGGTGATCGAGGCGCGGGGGGACTCCAGCGCGCCGATGACATAGCCCTCGACCGCGCCCCAGAGGCCCGTCACGTCAATCCTGTGGGCGGGCAGCCCGGCACGGAGGCAGAGGTGACGCACGAGGGCCGCGAGCGAGACCGCGCCCAGCCGCCCGGTCAGCCAGTGCCCAAGCCGCCAGTTGGGTCCGTCCGTCCACACCCCCTCGAGCGCCGGAAAGAACGGATAGGGCCGCGCGTCCCAGGTCCAGGCGGCGCATTCGGGGACATGGACCATGCGGCCGCCGTAGACGGTGGACACCGGGTTGTTCGCGGCATCGCCCCACCAGAGATATGTCGCCTCGAGATAGGCGCGCTGGATCGCATCGTCGCGCCAGCCGCGCGAGAAATACGGCGTGAAGCTCTCCGACGACTTCGGGTCGAAGAAGACATTCGGCTGGTTCGTGCCCCGGTCGATGGCGGGGCATCCGAGCTCGGTGAACCAGACGGGCTTCGATTGCGGGACCCATGCGGTTGGCGTGCCGCTCTCGACGCCGCCTGGGCGGTTGAAGTGCGGCTCCGACCACCAGGCGCGCAGATCCTTGTAGCGGAAAACCCACGGCTTGCCGACGGCGCCATCGCTGATGGGCGTCCGCACCTGTGACGAGCGATCGGCCTCCGAGGCATAGAACCAGTCGTAGCCCTCGCCGCCCGCAATGTTGGCCTGCAGATAGGCGCGGTCATGGATCGCGGGCCAACCAGCTTGCGCATCGGCATGCTCGAACCCGTCGCGCCAGTCCGAGAGCGGCATGTAATTGTCGATGGCGACGAAGTCGGTGTTGGCGTCCGCCCAGAGCGGGTCGAGGTGGAAGAACACGTCCCCCGAGCCATCGCCCAACTGGTGGCCGAAATACTCCGACCAGTCGGCGGCGTAGCTGATCTTCGTGCCCGCCCCGAGGATGCTCCGCACGCTGGCGGCCAGATCGCGGAAGGCCTGCACGACCGGATAGCTGCTTGCCCCCGAGCGGATGGTCGTCAGCCCGCGCATCTCCGAGCCGATCAGGAAGGCGTCGACGCCCCCGGCCGCCGCGCAGAGATGGGCGTAGTGCAGGATCATGCGGCGCAGGCCCCAGTCGCCCGAGGGGCCGATCCAGCTGACGCTCTCGCCCGAAACAGAGAAGTTGGCGGGGGTCGCGCTGCCGAAGAAGCTCGAGACCTGCGTGGCGGCCGTGGCGGTCTTGTCAACCGTGCCCGCGAACCCCGCAGCCGGAGAGCAGGTAACCCGCCCCCGCCAGGGGAACACCGGCTGACCCGCTTGAGCGGCGTTGTCGCTGTAGGGGTTCGGCAGGCTGTTGCCGGGTGGCACGTCCATCAGGATGAAGGGATAGAAGGTCACGCGGAGCCCACGCGCCTTCATCTCCTGTATCGCCTGCACCACGGCAAAGTCGGACGGCGTGCCGCCATAGACAGGGCGATCCTCGCTGTCGCGGCTGACCAGATGGGCATTCGCCCGCGTCACCCCGTTCACTGACCAGACACGGGGTGTCGTCGCCTTCGCGGCCACCTCGACACCCGGCCTGACCTGGCAGTTGCCCGCGCGCAGGTCGGTGCCAAACTAGGCGACCACGAGGCTGACGCTCTCGATCGCAGACGCCATGGCCTGCAGCCGGTCGAGCGCCACGACCATGTCCGTCGTGTCGGGCAGCGCGTTCAGGTTCTCGGCCGAGGTGGTCCCGCCGCTCGTGCCACCGAACGCGCCGCCCGTGGTCTTGCGGATTGCCTGCGTGGCATAGGTGAACTCGCCCGAGGCCGGGATCATCGTGACGGCGCGGGTGAGCCCCTCGGCCGTGTCGGGATCGGCCAGCGGGCGGAAGACCTCGAAGCTGAGCTGCGGGATCCGGTTGCCGAAATCGCCCAGCGGCAGGTCCTCGAACACGACATAGGCGGTACCGCGATACGCGGGCGTGTTCGCGGCACCCATCTTCGCCGCGATGAACGGGTCGGGGGCCTGCGCCTCGTCGCCGGAATACCAGCGCATCGTGATGCCGCTGAGGTCGAGCGGCTTGCCGTCGGCCCAGATGCGCCCGATGCCGGTGATCGGGCCTTCGTACAGCGCCACGGCAAAGGACGCGTAGTAGAGATACTCCGTCGTCCGGACCTTGCCGCCCCCGCCACCCTTGCCGCCGCCGCGCTGGGTGGTGGTCCGGGTCTCCTCGCGGAAGTCCGTGGCCCAGACGATGTTGCCGCCGATCCGCATGCGCCCGTAGAGCCGCGGAATGACCGCACCTTCGGTGGACGAGGTGATCCGCAGGCTCTCCAGCCGTGCGCCCTCGATACGCTGGGTGGGCGCGAGCGAGGAGATGATCCAGCTGTCGATGACCGAGCCCACGGTGGAGCCGATCAGCCCGCCGATGGCCGCACCCGAGAGGCCGAGGATCGCCCCGCCGAAGCCCATGCCGATGCTGGAGCCGACGACGCCAAGTACGAGGGTGGCCATCAAGTGAATCCGGTGTTGGAGGGGTCAGCGCGCAGGAAACAGGAAGGCGAAGGCGATGCGCCGTTGCCAGGTGGGGGTGAGCGGTTCCTCGATCACGCCGAGCCGCTCATAGGCATGGAGGAAAGTGTCGGGCCCGGTCAGGATCCCGACATGCTTGGCAATGGCGCGCGGCATCATCCTGAACAGGACCAGCGTACCGGGTGGGGGCTCGGCGGGCGCGACCTCGATCATCACGGTTCGCGCGCCCTCGGCCAGCACTTCCCTCGGCCCGGTCTCGCCCCAATCCCGGCTATAGGGCGGGATCGGGAAGGGCTCGGGCCCGACCACCTCGCGCCAGACACCGCGCGCGAGGCCAAGGCAGTCGCAGCCGACGCCACGCAGGCTGGCCTGGTCGTGGTAGGGCGTGTCGAGCCAGGCGCGGGCGGCGGCGATCACCCGTGCCGGATCGGCGGCAGAGCGCAGCGCCGTCACAGCACCGCCCCGTCATGGCCGCCATCGCGCGAGGCGTAGCGCAGGATCGTGTCCTGTCCGGGGATGTGCGGGAAGCCCCGGAAGTTCGCGACGTTCCCGAATTTCGTGCCGCAGGTGGCGATGCGCTTGTCGCAGCCCGCGCGAGCAATGAAGCCGTCTCCCTCGGCGATGGGGCGCACCGGTGCTTCCAGCAGCGTTAGGATCGCCAGCCCATCGACCACGTCGTGCGCCAGCACCTCCGCCCGACGACCGGCATTGGCGCCGGAAGTCCACTCGACGGTGCCATGCCCGAACCAGCCCGCCGCGAAGGCAGACAGGCCCGAGGCCGTGAAGGCACGGTCGCGCAGGATATCGGTGACCGCCCCAGTGCCCCGGAACGCGGCCGCCTCGAGATTCACCCCGCAGCGCGCATCACCCAGCGCGGCGTCGCAGCCCGCCTGGAAGGTGCGCCCGACCGTCTGACCCAGCACATGGGCAAGGCTGCGCACCTCGGCCACGAAGGCCACCCGCCCGCGCCGGACCTGCCCGATTGCGCCCCGGCGCAGCATCACGCGCTGGCCGGGATCGGCCCAGTTCACGCGCCAGAGCTCCACCTCGGCATTGTCCCAGCGCCCGTCGAGAATGTCGGTCTCGGTGATCCGGTCCGACGACAGCACGCCCTCGGCATCCTGCGCATCAACGGACAGGTCCGAGCCTGCCCGCACCTCCGACGCCGTGAAGCCGCTCTCGGACTCGAAGTCCGTGCCTTCGAAGCTGAGCGTCCGGTCGTGGTCGGTGAAACCGAAGCTGACACCATCGGAGCGAGTGATCCGCCAGCACCAGGCCAGCGTCGTCGTCCCGTCGTCGAGATGGGCCTGGAGCGCAGCAGGCAGGGTCTTCATGTCCCATCCCCCCGCGACGCGGCCATGCAGAGCGCGATGACCGTCACGCCGATGATCCCGCCGAGGACCATGCCGGTGAGGAACTCAATCACGGCCGTGGAACCCACGCTCGAGCCGGTCGCGCAGGCCGATCAGGCCGAGGCCAAGGGCGATCAGCGCGGCAGGCGATGCGTCGCCAGAGCCCGAGAGCAGCGTGACCAGCCTCGCGATTTCGGCGAGCGGGCCGGTTTCGGGCAGCGCCATGGTGGCGGTGCCGGTGGCGACGGCCATGAGGCCGGCCCACCATGTCAACGAGTTGGGGCGGATGTAGCGCATGGGATCAGGCCCTCCGGGTGAGGTTGGCGAAGACGGCGGCCAGACGGGCGAGCCAGCTGGTCGGGGGTGCGGGTTGGTTGGGTGCGACGGGCGCCAGAGGCGGGGCCTGCGGGCGCATGAAGGCCAGCGCCTCGGCCTCGCTCAGCCGTCGGATCGGGCGGGAGAAGTCGACGCGGCCGTTCCGATCCACGGACCAGACCGGGATCGACCCGCCCGGATAGCGGCCGTGGCGGAAGAGATCGCGTTCGGACTCGCGCCGCGGGATGATCGAGGCGGGGCGGCGCCAGTTGAGGAACGCATCGGCCGCCGTAAGGCGATCGCCCGCGTTGAGATGCCGGGTCAGCGCGGCCTTGGCGATGCCGCCGGTGTTGTAGTGGAAGCTGACCAGCGCATCGAACTCGTGCGGGGCGAGCGGCACCCTCACGGCGCGGCGCACCTCGGCCTCGTAGGCGGCGAGGTCCGACCGGAACAGCCGGAAGGCTTCGCGGATCCCGGCCTCGAGATCGACGGGCATGCCGCGGGGCATCTGCGCTGGATCGGGCGGTCCCGCCTCGGCCGTGTGGCCGATGCCGAAGGTCCAGACGTTTTTGACGTCGAGATAGGGGCCGGGCACGATGCCTTCGTGGCAGATCAGGGCAAGCTGGCCGCGATCCGTGGTCCTGGTCGTTGTCTGCATGGGATCACCTCAGGAGCGAGAGGAGGAGGATCAGCCCCGCGACGGCGAGGCCGACGCGGATGCGGTGGGCGAAGAGACGCCCGGGGCTGGGGCTGTCGCAGCGGAGGAGGCGCGCGAGGCGCAGAAGCTCAGGCATCGTCCTTGCCCCCGCCGGGCCCGCGCAGGCGGGCGAGCGCGACCTCGATGAAGGCCGGGCCGAAGACGCCGACGAGATAGGCGGCCGAGCCTGCCGCCCCGCCCGCCGCCACCGTCTCGGGCGGCAGGTCGAGCCAGCGGGCAACGATGGCCATCGAGAGGCTGCCCATCCCGGCAGCGATCAGGCCGCCGAGCAGGATGTGCCGGATCGCATCGCGCAGGCGCATCTTCGTGGTCAGCGCATTGGTCGCCCCGCCGAGCGCGCCCCAGGCGGCGAGAATGACCGCCGCCGAGGTCGCGACATCGCGCAGCACCCCGAGGATAAAGCTGCCGCTGTCGTTCATCTGCGGATCTCCAGAAGCGGAATGGAGGCGATGGACCCGAGGCGTTCGAGGTCGAGCGTCACGTCGAGCGTGTCGGTGTCGAAGCGGACGGGGGTGTCGAACTCGAAGCCCGCAGTGATGGCGACGCCCGCGCCGGGAGCCGAGCCGAAGGTGACGAGCCCGGTGGTCGCATCGATCGACCAGCCCGAGAGCTGCTCGGTGCCGCCGAGTGCCACGCGGACGGTGCCTGCGACGGGCTTGGTGATCGCCCGCGTCCAGGATTGACTGCCCGAGGCGTAGCGCTTCAGCAGCGGAAAGGCGGTCCTAACCCCGTCGCCGGTGCCGAGCGGCTGGTCCAGTGGCGAGGGCGTGCCCGAGGGCAGGCAGGACTTGTGGTCGCCCCAGTCCTTGAAGCGGAAGCCGTGGAGGCGGCCGTTCCTTGCCTCGAAGAAGGCGACGACGGCGGCCAGATCGTCGGCTCGACGGATGCCATAGGCGACATCGTAGCGTCGACGGCTGTTTGCCCAGCTGGCGTTGCGCTCCTCGTCGCCCGAGGCCAGCTCCACCACCTGCGTGCGCCGCTCCGGCCCACCGCGTGCGCCACGGCTGATCGCATCCGGAAACCGGACCTCATGAAACGCCATGCTCGGGATCCTCAGAGACCGCGTCGGCCCATCGACACCGCGCGGGCGATGTCACTGGCGACCTGTGTCCGCGACTGCCGGAAGCTCTCTGCGTCGCGGGTCATGATGGTGACATTGACGGAGGGAGCGCTGCCACGACCGCGATATCCGGCGGCTTCCCGCCGCGAGAGCACCCGCTCGCCGCGCTGCAGGATGGCGGGCACCTCGTCCGGCTTCAGCCCGACCCAACCGCCGGAATGCATACGCGGTGCGCCCGCGAAGGCGAGCGCCGGGACCATGCGGCCGGGACCGGCCATGCCGACCGTGCCGCCCGCGTGCAGGACCGAGGCGAACATGCCCCCGGCGCCGCCCAGCACGCCCGACAGGAGCCCCGCCAGCGGGCCGAGGATGAAGCGTCGGGCCGCTAACCGAGCCAGATCGGCGATCATCGAGGTCACCAGATCGCGGAAGTCGAGCTTGCCCTTGCGCACGAAGTCGGCGAC
>JAFIEM010000078.1 GCA_020832555.1 Natronohydrobacter sp.
GCCCTCCGAAGGCAGAAGTCAAGTCTGGCGATGCTTGGTGGTGTTGGAAGAAAGAAGTGACTAAACAACGGTTTGAGCGAATGTCGGGTTTGCTCTTCAAGCCGACGAAAATCTCGCGTAAGCATGGCGTAAGCATCTCGCGAACGGTATGCACCCGTAGCTCAGCTGGATAGAGCGCTGCCCTCCGAAGGCAGAGGTCACAGGTTCGAATCCTGTCGGGTGCACCATTTTTAAATTATAAATCAACCACTTATATGTTTGCCTGTTTCAATACCTGATGCTTGCGTGGGGAAATCACGTAAGCACATGGAACACCACAGAGTGCTCAAATCGCTTCGAGTTCGAACTCGGTCGTCGGAACCCAAAACAGTTGGGCTCGGGGAGATGCGCTGAACGAAAGCTTGACGGTGGAGGACCCTGTCGTGTGCACTGCTTGTGCAACAATTGGTCGTAGAGGGGCAGCTTCCGGGATAGTGGGTCGTGGCACAGCGTGGCAGAATCCGCTTTCAGCCATTTGGCCTGGGAAAAATTTCTACAGTAAAACAGGATGTTAGGCTTGGCGTCGCGCCCATGATGGACTGGACAGATTATTTATAATAATCAATAATTTATGTATCATCGTGTGCAGCTTATGTTCATGTTTAAGTCGCAGAACCTCGCGTTCCGGCGGGCTTTCGGCGAATTTTGCATCTGCTGGTATAGCGATTGGACCGACACACACTGCAGACTCATGGGACGGGACCGGTGGTGCGTCGGGGCACGTTCAAGGTCGTTTCTCAAGATGGTGACACATCAAACGCAGCCCAGGTTTGCTGCACCAATTTTTCAGTGCAAAACTGTCGACTTTTTGTTGATGTCGGCATCCTATTCTTCGGCGTGGGCTGCATGTGCGGCACGAGCGGCATTCGACGCGAAGGGCGGGGAGCGGACTGAAGGAGGTGCGGCAGAGCGATCGCAGCATTTGCCGAAACGGACGTTCAGAAGCAGTGTAGCCCGTCTGAACAAGGTCAAGATGGCGGAGCGGGAAGTGCCGGACGCACCAAATGCGACGGGCGCTCCAATAACAGGTGAGGAAGGTGATGGTCACCTGTCGCGAGTTTCCAGGTCTGCGATGGGCATCTCGCCATACAAAAAACGTGACATGGCTGGTTCGCGGTCGTGTCCAAGTGGCCGCCGCCCTCATGGGGTCGCGGCGCGGAGCCTGGACCCAAGGGTCTGATCCAGTCCAGCGCGCTCGCGGGCAAGAAAGGCCGCTTCGCCTTCGTCAATCTTCGGCCCACGCGAGAGCGCTATCGCCAGATCGAAGAATCCCCGAGCCGGCAAGCTGTCTCGCGCACGGCTCACGGCCCGGACCGCGATGAAGGGACGGTCGGCAGCAGCATCCTCGCGCATGGTCGTTTCCAGCGCGGCGGTGATCCGCCGGATCGAACCGGGGGTCCAAAGACCCATGGCGCGGGCGATGGTGCCATAGGCGACCGGGACGTCCGAGGGCGGCAGCGCCGCGAGATACGCGCGCACACGGTCGGCGAGTGCCTGTTCACGCTCGGCCGCAACACCTGTTTCTTGGGGCGGGGGAACCTCGCGGGCGGAACCATCAGGCAGAACCTCGGCCGCCCAGGCACGTGTGGGGCTGCGCAACACGATACGGGTCTTGCCCGCGTCTGTGCCCTCGCCGGTTTCTGTCACGCCGACAACACTGCCCATTCGCAGGCCATCGCGCAGCTCGTCCGGCGTCAACCCAAGACGGGGAGCAAGATAGTCGGGATCAACCACAACCTGCCCGTCCGCCCACCTGACGACGCCGGGGGGAACCGACCGGTTCAGCATGGGCGACTGCCCTTCCCCGCGCGCAAAAAACGGAGTGCTTCCGGCCGCATGGTCAGTCACGTCCACGATCTCGGCGATCTGGGGAAGGGCTGCGCGCAGCATGCGTTCCACGCCCTGCCGGAGGGTGGCCGAAGACGCGGCACAGCCTTGGCAGCCACCCGACATGCGCAGGTAGACCGTGCCGTTCTCGACCCGCTCCACCGCGATCTGTCCGCCGTGGGCGGCGACCGAGGGGTTGACCTGCCGGTCAAGCAACGCGTGAACTGCCTGCATCAGGGCCGTGTCGGGACTGGCTGCGTGTTCGCAGCCAAGAGGGGCGTCGGTCGCGTCCAGAACCTGCCGCATGGCGGCGGCGATTGCGGCTTTCAAGGTCGCCCAATCGGCGCTTGCGTCCTTCTGAACCCAGATCGTGGCCTCGGATACCTCGACCCGAACAACACCGCGGATGAGAAAGAGCGCGTGCGCGAGTGGAGACGCCCTGGCAGCCTCCGGTCCCTCAAACCGTGCCGTACGTCCCGCCTGCACCGGCGCGTCAAGCACGAAGCCCATCACCTGTGGGTCGCTGGCCAGGGCTTGCGCCCGGATGCGGCGACTGGCGCTGAGCTCAGACATCCTCAAGCTCCGCGCCCTGCATGCTGCGCAGGGACCTGAAGGTGTAGATGCCGGTATCGTGGCCATCGCTGAACGCGAGGCCCAAGGCATAGTTTCCCACGCTCCAGATCCGGGTCATGCGGATGTCGAGCGGCACGGTGCCCGGGTCCAGAAGCCGCGCGCCGGTCACCTCGTCGCGACATTTCGCGCAAGGGCAGGCAATGCGCAGATCGCGCGGGGCCAATCGCTGCACATGTCCGTCTGCCCAGTGAAGACGTAGACCTGTGGTATCGTGGTCTAGCGCGGTCAGAAGGTCGGACGGCCCGTCAACACTCGGCGCCGCCGGGGCGGGCTTTCCGGACCCTTCGGTCAGCATCCAAGTGAACGGAGTGGCGATCCCGCGCCCCGCCGCACCAATTCCCCCCACCGTTGATGCGATCTGGCGATAGGCCAGCGCTGCCGGGCTGTTGGGCGCCGACTTGACCAACGGCATGCCATCATCGCCGCTGTCCACCACAGCCGGGTCAAGCGGCACACGGCCGAGGAACGCGACGCCCAGTTCGCGCGCGATGGCTTCGCCACCGCCCTGGTGGAAGATGTGCGTGACCGACCCGCAGGACGGGCAGGTGAACCCGCTCATGTTCTCGACCACGCCCAGGATCGGCACGTTGACCTGCTCCATCATCCGCAGGCCACGCCGAGCGATCTTCAGGCTCACATCCTGCGGCGTGCTGACCACGATCGCGCCCGACAAGGGAAAGGCCTGCGCCAGCGTCAACTGAATGTCTCCGGTCCCCGGCGGCAGGTCCAGCAGCAGGATGTCCAGCGCGCCCCAATCCACCTGACGGACGAACATCTGCAGGTATTTCGACACCATCGGCCCGCGAAGAATTGCAGGCTTGTCGTCGTCGGTCAGCATCGCCATCGAGATGACCTTGATCCCATGCGCCTCGGCCGGGACCACCATGCCTTGCGGCGTCATCGCCGGCTTTCCGTCAGCGACGCCCAACATCCCGGGGATCGACGGGCCATAGACATCGGCGTCCACCACACCAACCCTCAGACCTGCTTCGGCCATGGCAACGGCGATATTGGCGGTGACGGTCGATTTTCCGACACCCCCCTTGCCGCTGCTGATTGCGATCATCCGCGGCAAGCCGCGGCCGGTGTCAGCGGTTGCCATCGTTTGCTCCGGCGGGCTGCAGTATGGTCTTGGGGCCACGGTAGCTGGCGCAGAGCTTGTCGACCTCATCCGCAGCAAGTTCGGCTGCCATGCAAGCGCAGTAGCTCATGCCGTTCCGGTCAACGAGATGAGTGCAATCGTGGCATGTGCCGAAGGCGGGGATGTCGCGCAGGTCGGACACCGCCGATGCGATGCGCGACAGAGTGTCGAGGAACCGCTCCCTTTCAGCGGGCGCAAGGGCCGCGATGACGCCGATCAAGTCGCGCATCGGGTCGCGGGATAGCATCGCCCGCCCGGTTTCGGTCAGGTCGATGCGCACGCTGCGCCCATCACCGTCCGAGCGGTGTCGGGAAATCAGGCCGAGGCGGTCGAGTGACTTGATGATCTGCGAGGCGGTGCCGCGCGTCGTCGCCTGAAAGCTGGCAAACCCCGAGGGCGTGCGGGTGCTGCCCTTGGCGCGGGCCAGGAACCGCAGGCACGTCCATTGCGCGGCTGTCAGGTCGGAGCGTCCATCCTCGCATCGCGCCATGCGGGTGACATGAACGAGAAGCTCTGCAATGCGGTCGGGTGTCTGCACGTGATCCTTCATGACAATTTTGGTAGCGGTTCGAAATCAAATTGACAAGGGACTTGTGGTCTGAATAGTTTCGACTCGATACCATATGAGACCGCGCTATGACCAAAATCCTACCCAACTGGGGGTCGCGCCCATGCCCACGTCGGTTCGCCATGCTCTCGGCGGAGGACGAGCGGCGCCTTGTCCTTGCCTGGCAAAGCCGCGGCGACCTGCGCGCCCGCAACCGCTTGGTTCAGGGCTTTCTCCCGATGGCGACGGCCATGGCCAAGCGATCCTCTCCCGGTGGCGGCGAGGTTGATCCCGACCTGTTCCAGCAGGCGGTCATCGGCCTGATCAAGGCCGCCGACCGCTTTGATCCGACGATCGGAAACAGATTCTCCACCTATGCGGTGTGGTGGGTCCGCGCCGAGATCCAGGCCTACAGGCGGGCCAACGTACCAGTCGTTCGACGTCCAAAACCTGCTCTGTCGCGCAAGATGGCCCTGCAGATCGCCCGGCTCGACGCGTCGGTGGCAGACAAGGCCGACCATGAGCGGTTGGAGGCGGAAGAGCGTTTTGCCAGCGCGATGGGGCTCAGCCGTGACCGGATCGCCGATCTCCGCGCCCAGATCACCGGCAGGGACCAGTCCCTTAACACCCCCTTGATCGGCGCGGACGGGGAGGATCGCCTGGCGCTACTTGTCGATTCTGCAAGTCTTGAGGATAGCGGGGCAGTGCATCCGCTTGACATTTCCGGGCTGCGCCGCGCCTTGGTCATGGCGGCGTCCGCCCTTTCCGACCGCGAGCGCCACATCATCCTCGCGACACAACTAAATGATCCCCCGGCCACGCTCGAGGCCTTGGGGGAACGCTACGGCATCTCGAAGGAGCGCGTGCGCCAGCTACGCGAACGCGGACTGTCGCGGCTGCGCGCCGCGCTTCGCGAGACAGGCATGGAACTGGCCCACTTCGTATCTCCCAGCGTCGTCACCCTCACAAGGAGCTAAACATGGGTAGCTACTTCTACATGCCTTGCGTCAACATTCTGGGCCGCGGAGGGCTTGCGGATGCCGGGCGGGAAATCGCCGCAATGGGCCTGAAAAAGGCATTGATTGTAACGGACGCACCGCTGCATCGGGAGATGAAAGCAACGGCACCGCTGATCGACCTGCTGAACGGGATTGGCGTGGCGCATGCCGTCTTTGACGGTGTGGCGCCGAACCCTACAGTGGGTCAAGTCAATGCAGGACTGGCGCAGTACCAAGCGCAAGGCTGCGACTTCATCATCTCGTTCGGTGGCGGTTCGCCCCATGATGCCGCCAAGGGAATCGGCATCCTTGCTGGAAACGGTGGCGACATTCGCGCCTACGAAGGTGTGAACAAATCGGCCCGCCCCATGCCGCCACTTGTCGCCATCAACACCACGGCGGGCACGGCGAGCGAGATGACCCGCTTTGCGATCATTACGGACGAAGAGCGCCATGTGAAGATGGCCATCGTTGATTGGCGCACGACGCCGACGCTGTCGGTTGATGATCCTGCCCTGATGGAAGAGATGCCAAGCGGCCTGACCGCCGCGACCGGCATGGACGCCCTTACGCATGCCATCGAGGCCTATGTCTCGACAGCAGCAACACCGGTCACGGACGCGGCCGCCTTGCACGCCATGCGGTTGGTCAACGCCTATCTTGCCCGCGCGGTGAAGGACGGACATGACCATGAGGCCCGCGACATGATGGCCTATGCACAGTTTCTGGCCGGTATGGCCTTCAACAGTGCCAGTCTTGGCTACGTGCACGCCATGGCCCACCAGCTTGGCGGTTTTTATGACCTGCCACACGGCGTCTGCAACGCGATCCTCTTGCCGCATGTCGAGCGGGCGAATGCCGAGGAGAACCCGGCCCGCTTTGTCGAGATCGCGGCCGCCCTCGGCGTCTCTGTCACGGGCCTGAGCCCCGCTGAAGCGGCAGAAGGGGCCCTTGCCCGCATCCGGTCTTTGGCTGTCGAAGTTGGCATTCCGCCGAACCTCGCGGCCTTTGACATCGTCAAGCCTGCGGATTTCCCGACACTGGCCGACAACGCGATGAAGGATGCCTGCGGTGCCACCAACCCCAGGCGGCTGATGCGCACAGAGATCATCGCCCTTTTCGAGGCGGCCTATGCGGAAGACGCCTGACCGAACAATACCCAACCCGGCCCTGCGCAAAGGGACGGGCAGCACTTCCTCTTCAGTTCCAGCTCGCAGTAGATGCGGTGGACCCGCTTGTGGTTCTAGACGGCGACAAGTTGCGGATGATTTAGGCGTTGGGCTTTCGACGTTGAACAAATTGTTGAACGCACAGCGCTATACTGATGTGGAACGCTGAAACACATTCTACAATCACCTGCGGCTCCACGCCGCCTATAGCGGTCAACCTCCCGCCGCAGTATCTTTCAACACCATCCTTACTGACCAGAAGGTTCAAGATTCGGAGGTAGCTTACCTTCTTTGCAGGGGTCAGAAACGATGCCAGTTGACTTTCAGAACCTAATGACTTGTCTGCGGCAATGGCATTCGAACCTGTTGGTGATCGTTCTTTGCGCCGTGGTCTCGCTGGCAGTGTCACCCGCGCTCGGACAGGGCAGCCTGCCGGAAAGGCCGGATCCCGCTGCCATCGCCGCACATGTAAGCGCGGCGCTTGCCCGTGACCGGGTGCCGGGAGCCTCGGTAGCGGTGATCTGGGAAAACGAGGTCCTCCTACTGGACGGCTTCGGCACGGACGGCGACGACCAACCCGTGACGCCGCACACGCGCTTCCGCCTGGGGTCAATGAGCAAGGCTTTCACCGCGCTGGCCGTGATGCGCGCGGTTGAGGCGGGCGTGCTATCGCTGGATGCGACGGTCCACTCTGTCCTGCCCGACTTCGCGCTGGCCAATCCCGAAACCGCCGCCCGGATCACTCTGCGCCAACTTCTGGCCCAGACCAGCGGCATTCCCCGCACCGCACCGCGCGCCGGCGTGGATGCGCCGCTCGCCGAACATGTGGCAGCTCTCGCTCGGGCAGAACCGGCGGCCCGCCCCGGCGAGCGGCACATCTACGTAAGCCCGAACTACCTCGTGGCCGCCCGCATGCTTGAGGTCGCCGAAGGCAACTCCTTTGCGGACATCCTCGCAGACACAGTCCTTGCTCCCTTGGGGTTGAACGATACCCTCGTCACCGCCGCCGATGGCCACTTGGCGACCGGCTACCGCTACTGGTTCGGCTTCCCCTTTCCGGCCGATCTGCCCGAGGAACCGGGGCGCCTTGCCACGGCCAGCCTAATATCTTCAACCGCTGACTTGGCGCGCTTCTTGCGCTTTCAGTTGGGCGACGGATCATGGGAGGGGGAGCGCCTGCTGTCCCCCTCCGCTATGGCCCAAATGCATCGGGGGACCGTCGAGGGCGACGGCTTCCGCTATGCCATGGGCTGGCGCGACGGCCGGATCGGACCGACCCAGGCGCTGCACCATGGTGGTATCTTGCCCGACTTCCGCGGCAAGATGATCCTTATTCCCGACTTGGGTGCGGCTGTCGTCGTCCTCACCAATGCCTCGACCCTGATGCCGCTGCCCGCCAAGCCGACAAGCCATCGCTTGGCCGACGAGATTGCCGCTTATCTCGCCGGCGAACCACTTGCCTCTGGCACCTTGACCTTTGGCGCCGTTGTTCTTGTGGTCTGGGCAGGTTTGGCGCTTTTGCTTGCCGGCCAGGCCAAGCCAATTTGGTCACGTCCAAGCGCTACGATCGGTGCCTGGCGAAGACTCTCAAGCCCGATCCTTGACCTGGCGGTGGCGGCAGGTCTGGTCGCCGGGCCGCCCCTTCTGTTGGGCCTGTCTTGGCCCGACTTGTGGACCGGAAGCCCGGATCTTGTCATCTGGACGGGCGCAATGGTGTGCCTTGCCGCCGGTTTTCGGGTTCTCGAACTGTGGAAGTTCTTTTCTCGACGGCGCACCCTTTAGAAGTCCGTCTCGACGTAGACTGCCGAGCAGTCGTAAGCGACGGGTCGTCGATCCCTAGGCCGACAAACCACCGGAACAGCAGGTTGTATTGCATCTGTTCCATCAGCTGCCGCCCGACCGCACAGCCCTACGGTCCTTCCAGCAACAGAGGTTTCTCGATTGCCGGATCGGGCGCACGATGCAGGTCTGGACAAGGGTCGCTGGAAAGGTCGCCGTAAACGCGTCAGGAAAGCCCTTCAAACTGTCCACGACGAAGATCAGCATTTCGCGGTTGCCCTCAATATATGTTATAACATAACATATATTGAGGATCACCGGAGGTCTCCGCGCCATGTTTCTTTCTCCGCTCCCCCTTTCGCTTCGCGTCGCACTGTTGCGCCGGGGGGTGGTGAAGATCGCCCTTGCGGTCTCCCTGCTATCTGTGCCGCTGCCCGCGGCGCAGGCACACCCTGCCGACATGGCACCACCTGCACAGCAGGTGCTGCGACTGGTCACCGCTAACATGCCGCGGTCACTGGACCCCACGAACATTGATGCCCAGCGGTTGATCAACAACGGCTTCGGCGAGCCGCTGGTGCACCAGTCCTTCGACGGCACTAGGCTGATCGGTGCCCTGGCCACCGACTGGACGATGGTCGAGCCCACCCGCTGGCGCCTCGAGATCCAGCCCGAGGCACAGTTCTGGAGCGGGGCACTAGTGACCGCAGCGGCAGTTGCAGCGTCGCTGCAGCGCCATCAGGCCGAGAACCCGCGAGCGCGCACCATACTTCAAGACGTGGAATTTCTGGCAACCGGCCCGAGCACGCTGGAAATCGTCACCCCGACCGAGAACCCGGCCTTCCTGTTCGGCCTTGTCACCCTGCCGATCGAGAACGTCGAGGCCATCGCCGCCCTTGGCGGGGCCTATGCCACCACCGGCGACATGACCGGCTATTTCCGACCTGTTGAGTTCATCCCGGGCGAACTCATTGCCGGTGTGCCGTTCGAGGGTCATTACGGGCCGCGGCCCCTTCTTGAGCGGATCGAGGCCCGCTTCGTGGTCGACCCCCAGACCCGCTATCTCGCGCTGGTCTCGGGGCAGGCCGAAATGGACGCCAATGTCCAGTTCGAACAGCGGCGGCTCTATCTGCGCAACCCCACCATTACCATCACCGAGCGGGCGCGCAGCACCTGGAACGTATGGATGAACTACACGCACCCGCTGTTAGGCGACCCACTGATGCGCCACGCGCTCAGCCTCGGCGTTAACCGCGACGAGATCGTCAACCGCGTGATGGCCCCCTTTGCCGTGATGCCGACGGCGCATTTCCCCGCGGGCCTGCCCTATGCCATCGAACGCACTCAGCCCTTCGACGCCGAGGCTGCCATGGCCATCCTTGACGAGATGGGCTGGGTGCCGGGGCCGGACGGCATCCGCCGCAAGGACGGGCAAATGCTGGAGTTCCGCGTGCTGACCTATGGCTGGTGGCAGACCATCGCAGTGGTGCTTGAATCGCAATGGCGCGACATCGGGGTGAGGGTCTCGCTTCAGGTCGTCGAGCCTGCGGCATCGAACCAGATCATGCTGGACGGCGCCTTCGAGATCGCCACCTATTGCTCGTGTCCCGCGCCCACGGGCGACGTGCATGGCCAGTTGCGGCAGTATCACCACTCGGAGTCGGTGCAGAACTGGCAGCGCTACGCCAACGCGGAGGTCGACGCGCTTCTGGAGGCGCTGCGCACCGTAGCCGACCCCGAACAACGCTACGCGCTTGCGCAGGATATCCAAGAGATCTTGTTCGATGATACCGCACTCCTTTGGGTGTCGAATGCCTCGGTTCTCTCCAATGCGCATGTCGCGCAGGTACGCGGAGTGGACCACGAGCGCCCGAGCGACATCACGCCCGGCATGTTCATCGCGACCCAGTGAGGGCGGGATGCTGACCTATGCCGTGAAGCGCGCCGCAGCGGCGCTCGTAGCGCTGCTGGGCACAACTGTCGTCGTGTTCCTGCTGCTCCGGATCATCCCCGGCGACCCCGCGACGGCAGTTCTGCTAACGATGCTCGACCCCGGCGCAGGCAGCGTAGAGCTGTCAATGGCCGACATCGAGGCGTTGCAGGCCGAGCTCGGCCTCACCGGCCCGCTTCCTGTGCAGTATCTGGAGTGGATGGGCGAGATTCTGCGCGGCAATCTCGGCACCTCGTTACGAAGCCGCCAGCCGATCATGGGCGAACTGGCCACCCGCATTCCCGGCACGCTGACCTTGGCGGCGGCGTCGCTTGGGGTTATGCTCGCCATCGCGATACCATGCGGAGTGCTCGGGGCGCTTTATGCAGGGCGGCCCACCGACCACCTGAGCCGGGCGATCAGCCTGCTGGGCGAGTCGCTGCCCAACTTCTTTCTCGGCGTCCTTCTGGTCTATCTCTTTGCGCTCTGGCTGCGCTGGCTGCCCTCAATGGGCTGGCAGGGGCCCGATAGTATCGTCCTGCCCGCGCTGACCCTCGGCACAGGCATCGCGGCGACCACGGCGCGGCTGTTGCGATCCAGTCTGCTCGACACCCTGTCCCAGCCCTTCATGCTGATGGCCGAGGCCAAGGGCTTGAGCCGCGGGCGTCTGCTGTTTCGCCACGCCCTCCGCCCTGCGCTGATCCCGGTAATGACGGCGTCCTCGCTGGTTCTGGGCGGGCTTCTGGGCGGGGCCGTGGTGGTGGAGACGGTGTTCGCGTGGCCCGGCGTGGGGCGCTACATGATAGAGGCGATCGCCGGGCGCGACTATCCGGTGATCCAGGGGTTCACCCTCTTTATGGCGACACTGTTCATCGTGCTGAACTTCATCGTCGACATTCTCTACCGGTTAATCGACCCCCGCATCCGCGTCGAGGTGCGCCGCCATGGCTGATCGTCTGTTGCGCAACCTGGCAGCGGCGCTTCGGCGCGACCCGCTGGGGTGTGTCCTGCTCGCCCTTGTCGGCACGCTGGTCTTACTGTGCCTGCTGGCGCCGATTGTGACGCGCACCGACCCGACCGCCACCGATTTCGCACGGATGCTGATGCCGCCGAGCGCCGAGAACTGGCTCGGCACCGACGATTTCGGGCGAGACGTCTTTGCCCGGCTCCTGTTCGGCGGTCGTACCTCGCTGGGGGTTGCCGCCGTGGCGGTGATGATCGTAATGGGGATCGGGGTCGTGGCGGGGATCGTTGCTGGTTACTTCGGCGGCGCTGTCGATCTGGTCCTAGGCAAGCTGATCGACGTACTAATGGCCTTTCCGCGACTGGTGCTGGCCATTGCCGTGGCCGCCCTAATGGGCGGCGGCATCGCCTCGCTGATCGTCGCGATCTCGGTGGTGGCCTGGCCTGCCTATGCCCGCATCCTTCGGGCCTTCACCCTTCAGGTGGCCAACGAGGGCTATGTGCAGGCGGCGCGCACTCTCGGCACGCCGGTCTGGCGCATCCTTGGCGGGCATGTCGCGCTGAATCTGATCGGGCCGATCCTCGTTCTCGCGATGCTTGATCTGGGCAACCTGATCCTCGCGATCTCGGCGCTGTCGTTTCTTGGTCTTGGCGTCGCACCGCCCGGACCCGAGTGGGGCTCGATGCTCAACGAAGGCCGCGCGCTGATCGAGATTGCGCCATGGATGGTGCTGGCGCCGGGAATGGCGATCTTCCTCGTGGTATTGAGTGCCAACTATTTCGCCGATATCGCGCGCGACAGCACCGAAGGCCGCGCCGTGCACGGGCCGCGCGACTGGATCGCGCCGAGCCGCCCGGTGGCAAGGCCAGAGTTACCGTCTCCCAACACCAAGGAACCTCTGTTGTCCTTCGAGGGCGTCACGGTCGACGTGGTCGATCCGCGCTCGCCCTATTGCGGGCGGCGTATCCTTCAAGAGGTGAGCTTTTGGGTAAGGCCGCGCGAATGCGTGGGCCTAATCGGCGAGAGCGGCTCGGGCAAGAGTACGCTGGCCATGCTCGCAATGGGGCTGACGCGCCCGCCGCTGGCGCTGACCGGTGGCGCAGTACTGCTGTCGGGCACCAATACGGCTGCGTGGCGCTGGGACGACTGGCGCGGCGTGCGCGGCCGCCATGTGGGCCTCGTCAATCAGGATCCACTTTCAGCGCTCAACCCGGTGCTGACCATCGGCGATCAGATTTCCGAAGTCATGGCCGCCCATGACGCTGTGCCGACCGGGGCGCGGGCAGGACGGCTGAGGGCGGTGGTGGACGACGTCGGGCTGCCTGCATCTGTAGTCGGGCGCTATCCGCATGAGCTGTCGGGTGGCATGCGCCAACGCGTGGTCATTGCGATGGCCATTGTGAACCGCCCCGCGTTGCTGATCGCCGACGAGCCTACGACCGCCCTGGACGTCTCAACCCAGAGGCGCATCCTCGACCTGATCCGCGATCTTGGCCAGCAGTATGGGCTGAGCGTGCTGTTCGTATCGCACGACCTGCGGGTAATTGCCCGGGTTGCCGACCGGGTCGTCATCCTGCGGGAGGGTCGTGTCGTCGAGACCGGCACCACAGCCGCCGTCTTCGCGGCGCCGCGCGAGCCCTATACCCGCGCACTGATGGCGGCGATCCCCGGGCAGCACCGCCAGCCCCAACCGGTGGAGGTCTGAGCCATGCTGTCGGTTGAGAGCCTAACAAAGCGCTATCAGGGGCAGGACGCTGTCTGTGGTGTGTCCTTCTCTGTGGCACCAGGAGAGATCGTTGGCCTTGTTGGCGCCTCGGGCTCGGGCAAGAGCACCATCGCGCGCTGCATTCTGGGGCTGGAGCGACCCGACGCGGGGCTGATCCGCTATGGCGATGCCGTCCTCACAGACCGCGCGGGCCGTCGTGCGGCCGGCCGCGCCATCCAGGCAGTCTTCCAAGACCCTCGGTCGAGCCTTAATCCGCGCTGGACCGTGCGGCGCATCCTGTCGGAGCCGCTGGAGACATGGTTCGGGCGCGAGCCCTCGGCGGCCCGAACGGTGCGCCTGCACGCCCTGCTCCTTCAGGTCACGCTGTCGGCCGATTTGCTGGCGCGCTATCCGCACGAACTCAGCACCGGCCAGTGCCAGCGCCTTTGCGTCGCCCGCGCGCTCGCCTGTGGCCCGGCGCTGCTGGTGCTCGACGAGCCCCTATCCGCGCTCGACGTGTCGGTGCAGGCGCGGATGCTGGCGATGCTGCGCGATCTGCATGCAGCAGGCGGGCCGAGTTTTCTGCTCATTACCCACGACTTTGCCGTGGTGCGCGAGATTTGTCAGCGTGTCCTCGTGTTGAACGCGGGGCGGATCGTCGAGGCCGGGCCGGTGGCCCGCGTCCTCGACAAGCCGTCCCATCCCGTCACCCGCTCCCTGCTGCTTGATGCTCTACCGCTGCCGTTCCAGACGGCGGCAGCCCTCGATCGGTGGGTCGACTGCACAAAGCCAACCCTCGACGTCGCAATACAGCGAACTCCCTCTTCATGAGCATTGATGACAACCATATGGCCAGCGGTAGCCCCTGCAACGGCGCGCAAGCAGCCTTAGCTATCGGCATCCTCCTGGTGGCCCGCGCGGCCGTCGCCGCTGCCCCTTTCGCCGAGATGGTGCAGTGGGCGGCGCTCGCGCAAAAGCGGCATCCAGCGGCGCGGGTTTCGTTCGGCTTCGTCGAGCAGGGTGAGCCGTCGGTGCGCGCAGCCCTGATGGAGCTATGCGCCGAAGGCGTCGGCGAGGTGCTGATCGTGCCCCTGCTGCTGCCTTTCGAGCCGTCGATGCGCAACAGCCTCGGCCGCATGATCGCACGTTGGCGCGTGGACTATTCCGGGCCGTGGCCAACCATTCGCCTCGGCACCGGATGGGCGCCGGAGACAGGGGCGCCCTCGGGGCTGCTCGACCAACTTGTCGCTGCGGCGGCAGAGGCTGAACCGCTGTCGGTGAAGGCAGCCAGGCCAGAAGGCTCGCTGGTGCCCGCCCAGCACCATCGCGTTCTGCTCTGCGCTGGCGGCCCCTGCACGCAAGCCGGGGCGCTACTGCTCTGGCAGCACCTGCGTGCTCGACAGGACGAATGGACGCTTCGGCAGGCAGGGTCGGGCATGATGTCATGCCGCACCACTTGCCTTGGCCCTTGTGCTCTCGCGCCGGTGATGCAGGTCTGGCCCGACGGCACCATCTATGGCGGTTTGGATGAGGCAGGGGTCGACGCTGTGCTGCGGGGGCATATTCTCAATAGTCAGCCTGTTGACGCGCTCCGTTATGTGCCGACCGGCCATAAGCAGCGGCTCCGCAGTGATGAAGGGCCAGGGCGATGACTGGGACCGACATCTTCAGCCCCAGTATCGGCGTCTGCGCCCATGAGCCTGCCACCGGCTAGTCCCGCGTTGGGCCTGAGCAGCCGCTTCGGAAAATGCTCGGAGACTAGCTGCCTGTCTGCTTGGGGCTGACCTCTTCTCGCGCCCGCGCTACAGCGTCCAGTGAGTATAGCTGCGCCGCCGCATGACCGTTTCGAGCCCAGACCGACACTTTCCGCTCTACCCACTTGGCATTTTCCAGCGCGCAGCCTCCGGGAAAATTGCCAGAATTTCTCTGGCCGGTATGCTAACATGAATATCTGTGCGGAGATCGATGATGGCTAAGTTTGACTGGCATTCTGACGATATAGACCGCGAGACACCGGTCACTAAAAATTATAAGTCAACGCAGAATGTTCGGCGTTTTATGAAGTCCCAATGCGGTGATCATTTCAAGTTTGACCGACCTTTCATGCTCTGGATCAAGGACGGCAATCCCAAGACTATGGGTCATGTGGCTGACGAGTGGGTCAACCGTCATTCCTGATCGGCAATTAATGATAATGGCGAGCCGCAGCAGCGTTGGCTTTGTCCGCATCAGAGACGTTGATCAGCAGGGAGCGCTGCGACAAGCACGAACGGCCGGTTCGGTGAAGCCGCGTCGCGGCATGCCACCGACGCTGAATGGCAGAAGAGGGCCGACCTCAACGGTGTGACCGTCACCTTCGTACAGGGCGGGAAGCCGACTGTGAGCTCGCAGCATTGCAGCTGCAGCATTCAACAAAAG
>JAFIEM010000079.1 GCA_020832555.1 Natronohydrobacter sp.
CTCAGGCGGTCACGCCGATCGAGCAAAATATCGGTCGATTTTGCCGAACTTGGGTTTGCTGCGTCGATCATGAACGACAACAACGCGCAGAAAGCGACTGCGCCGTGCCCAAGCCAATGTTGATAAATGCTTCAATTTCCGCCAGTGTTCGGCAGTTGTACCCGGTAGTACTGAAGCGGAGCACCAATGGACTTCCCAAACAACTTTGATACCGAACGATGCTTGCTTTTCTTAGGTTCCGGCTTTTCGGCAGCTGCCACAAATAAGCGGTTCGGGAACCCGCCAGTCGGGAACGGTCTTCAGAAAGCAATTTTGTCTGAAATTGAAGAAGAGCATGCAGATATTGATCTGAAAGATGCAGCCTCTTTCGCCGCTAGAAGAGGCGTGAATTTGTATGGACTATTGCATGATCTTTTTGTCATCACGGGGTTGAACGAGGACCAAAGGACAATTTTAAGCAAGCGGTGGAGAAGGATTTACACCACAAACTACGATGATGCTGTCGAGTTCTTTGAAAAGGACAGCGGAACGGAAAGCCGCCGCTTATCATTTTCGATTGATGATGACAGACCTCGTAAGTTTCCTTCAAACACCGTGGTGCATTTGCATGGGTACGTTCATGCTTGTGACAAGAAAAATGTTCTTTCGCAGCTTGTACTTGATCATCGCTCATATGCAGAGCAAGCGGCCTTGGAAAGCCCATGGTGGGATCAGTTTGAAAGAGATGTTCAAGGCGCTGAATTTATTTTCTTTGTAGGTTACAATCTAAATGACTTTTCTGTCGCCAAGTACCTGACTAAAGACCCGCGAATTTCCCAGAAAACTAGATTTATTTTGCGCGACCCTGTTAGTGATTACTTGCTCGATAGGCTAGAAGGGTACGGTTCAGTTGACACAATCTCAACGGATGGATTCGCCGAGGCTTGCGCCAACGCCTACACTCGTGACTCAATCAGCGATTTTCATCAACTCAATGCCTTCCGGCTGATCGACCCTTACAAAGACAACAAAGCTGTAGCTCGGCCAACTCCCGTTGAAATTGAGGCATTCCTGACAAGGGGCAACTACAATTTTCAATCTTTGTCCTCAACCTATCCAAAGGCCGAGCTCGCTCTACCACGAGAGTCGAAGATGAAAGAGGCTATTGAGGCTCTTTCAGTTTCCAAGACGCTGTTGCTTCATTCTCGAACCGCCAACGGCAAGAGCATCTTTGCTGATATGCTCAGCCTCGAACTGTCGGCCGCTGGCAAGAGTTGCGTACGCTACACAAGTCACAGTGATATCCCCCCGTCAGAGATTGAATTTCTTTCTAAAGCAAATAATCTCGTTGTTTTTTTCAGAACCTATGACGATGCGGTGGCGGTGTGCGACGAAGTTGCCCAGTTGCAGGAGAACGCTACCTTCATCGTCGAAATTAACACCGGCACTGATCAAGTTCGTCGAAGCGAGGTTCACAGTTACTTGCCAAGTCCAATTGGTAGGCTGGATCTGAATCCACTTGAAAGGCAGGATCGACAGGATTTCGGGGAACTTCTCTCGCGTTCAGGCATACCGTCACACGGACTTGATCTATCGGGGATAGGCCGGACTGAGTTGCGCGATCACCTCGTAGATTTGATAAACAGCCCATACATCAAGGAGCGTTTGAACAATGCGATCAAACCCTTACTAGACGACAAGGAAGCGATGAAAATCATTGCGACTGCGTGTGTGATGAGAGCATTCTCAATTCATGTTGGGACTGATTTCATCCGTGCGATTACCGGTGGTGATCCCTATGATATTCTTTTGAAAAATGAGGTCGCAGCTCTTGAGTTTGGCGCTTTGTCACCAGATGCGCTCGCATTGCATTCCGCAGTCTTTGGCGAGTTTTTCTTGAAGGAGCATGTGGGTGCGCGCGGCATAGTAAGCGTCATTTGCCGGTTGGCGATAGAGGCGGCCAAACGCAAGAATAATGGTGCAAACCTCAATTCCCAGCGAAGCCGGGAAGCCCGTAAGGCCCTTGGCGCCCTTCTGCAGTACAAAAGAGTATCGTCTTTGCTCGGTAGTGCCGCTCGAGAGACACAGAAATCCATAACTGATCTTTATGAAAAACTGAGAGACAACATCATCATCAATAATGAACCGCTGTTTTGGTTGCAATATAGCATATTTATGCAGGACTTAGGCAATTACGGCATGGCGCGAAACCACCTGGAAACCGCATATCTACGAGCAGAAGCGACCGAAGGTTTCCGAACTTATCAATTGGATACGAATTATCTGAAGCTAATCCTTCAAGCACCTGCGGGCGAAGATGATTTTCCAGGCGATACCGAAATTTTGTTCGATCTTATCGACAAGGTACATCACATGCTGGCGGCACCTGATCACAGAGTACATGCAATTCGAGTTTTGGAAGATATCAAGGTCTTCTGCGCCAACCATGGTGCGGGGCTCACTGATGGTGAACGTCAGCGCCTTTCCATTAAGTGCTTAGGAATTGTAGGGACACTTGATGCATTGGATGTCAGTATCAAAACAGAATTTGAAACCGAAAAATCAAAAGCTGCTGTTCAGGATGCCGTGGCTTTGATCGCAGCGGGTGTATAAGCCCGTGCAAGCTTTCGGTCCCCTATGAAATGCCAGAAGTACGTAGGTTGCTGTTAACATCTCTCTCGGTCTTTAGGAAAGATAGCTTGGGGCTGACAGCGGTCATCCGGTGTGCAGAGCAGGAAGGTCGGCTATTGGCCGCGGCACGTCGATCGTTACCATCCAGCCAACATCAAGGCACCACCCCAAGATCCCCCCTCTGATACCCCGCGACCATCGCGCGGAGCGGCTCCGGCGCGATCACCTCGACCTGATCGCCCCACTGGTAGAGATGCCATGCCATCTCGACCCAGCCGGAGGCAGTGAACTCGACGCGCAGGCCGCCGTCCAGCTCGTCGGTCAATTCCTGCGTCGGGTGGAACAGGAACTCGCGCGCGGTTTCGGCCGCGCTGGGCGTGAATCGCCAGATGATGCGGGTATGCTCGGCATCGGAATGGAATGATCCGAAGGATTGCGCGGCATAGGCTTTCAGATCGAACTCCGGATCGCGCCTGAAGGCCTGCATGGTGATGCCCGCCTTCTCGATGCGATCAATCCGGTAGCGGCGCAGCGCGCGCCCGTTGCCCAGATCCCGCGCCACAAGATAAGGGCGAATCCCCAGCAGGACGCCGCAGGGTTCGACCTCGCGCTCGCGCACCTCAGTATCTCTGGCGCTGCGATACATGATCCTGAGCGTGCAGGGGGTTTTCAGGGCCTGCGATATCGCCCCCATGATCTCCGGATGCGATTTTACTCTCGGTCCAGGCCTGCAGGCATAGCGCAAGGTGGTCTGCATCTGTGTGTGCCCCAGCAGCTTGCCGATCATCTCGAGCGACGCCCCGCCGCTGACCAGCAGCGATGCAAATGTGTGGCGCAGATCATGGATGCGGGCATCTTCGATCTGCGCTGCCTTCTGCACCCGCATCCAGAAGCGGCGGATTTCCTTCACCGGCTGGCCCGGCACGTCACCGGGAAAGAGCCAGGGGCTTTTTTTGGGTACCAGCAACCTGCGCTGGCGCACGATGGCCGCAACATCCTCAGAGATCGGCACGCGGTGCAGCTTGCGCTGTTTCGTTGTAGCGGCAGGCTTGGTCCAGATGCCCTGTTCCAGATTGAACTGCTCAAACCGCGCCTGGCGCACCTCCCCCACGCGCGCCCCGGTCAGCATGCAGATGCGGATGATGCCTGCAGCGCGCTGATCCTCATCTGCGTCCAGTGCCGCGGCCAGCCGATCGATTTCGTCGATGGTCAGGAATCGCTCACGCGGGGTCTCGGGGCGGCGATAGAATCCATTGGCAGGATTGTCCTCGCGCATGCCCCAGTCGATGGCAAGATTGAACATCTTGCGCAGCACCTCACCCACGCGATTGGCGCGCACGGGCGTAGGCTTTACGCCCTGTAGCTTGCGCGCGCGATTGTTGGGCCTGGCCTTGTGCGGCCTAGCACGGCCCTCTGCAACCTTTGCCAGCAGTTTCTCGACATCGGATCGGGTGATCTCCGTAACCAGCTTGCGCCCCCAGTGCGGCGCGATCATCTTCTCTATCATGGATTTCTGATCGGCCACGCTGACCGGGGCCAGCCGGACCACATGTTCCTTCAGATAGCGATCGATCAGATCCTGCATGCGCGGGGCCTCACGGATCAGGTCGCGCTCTGCCAGAGGATCGCGCCCCAGATCAACATCGCGGCGCAATTCTCTCGCGCGGTCGCGCGCAGCTGAAACCGACCATTCGGGCCAGCGCGCGAAGGTCATCCGGCGCTGGCGGCCGGCATAGCGATAGTCGAAGGTGAAGGCGCGTCCGCCACCCCGATAGATGCAGGCGGCAAAGCCACGAATATCATCATCAAAGATCTGGTAATCACGCCCTTCAACAGGGATGGCATCACGCAGGACTTTCTCGGTCAATCGCACGCGCTTGGGCATTGGCGCACCTCCTTTCCCTGTCCATGACGCGTAGATTCGCGACACTATCAAGGCTATCTGATCGCCATTCCGGCAGGGTGGCAGTGACCGGCACTGGCTTTGCCGATGCGTGCCACCCCTGTGCCACCCCTTGCTTTATTGGGTTTGAACGCAGACCCACGATTTTGCACCAACCACGTTTCAGCGCGCGGCGCTGGCTCCCGGCACTCGAATGTCACCAGATCTGGGCGCGCGCCCAATAAACCAAATGAAATCAGTGAGTGGCACAGAAACCGGCACGCCACTGCCGGTCACTGCCACCCTTGCCACCCCCTGAATGTGGCCCAACAGCCCGTTCCGGATCGCGCGCGCCGCTTTATTTGGGCGAATGCGCGCGACTGTCGCGCGGCGGCCTGCGCGCAGCTGCGGCAGAAATGACTTTGCAGAGTTTGCAAATCCCGCGGCGTTGCGGCGCGAAATCTCCGAAAGTCAATAAAACAAGGGGTGGCACAGGGGTGGCAAAAGGGTGGCAACGCGGCCCCGATCCACTGCCGGTCACTGCCACCCTGCCACCCCTGACGCTGTGCTTGAGATGCCTGACGACATCGCCCGACCCGGGCCCAAATCAGGAGAGCGCAGATGACACGACCGGATCCGACACACGCTTCATTCCCTGGCACCACCAAAGGCAGCCTGTTGCAGGGCTGGATCAGCCGCAGCCAGCTGGCAGAGGAGCTGGGGGTCTGCGAAGAAACCCTGCGCCGCTGGACAAATGCACGCCGGGGTCCGGCCTGCGTGCGCGCCGGGCGCAAAATCTACTACCGCCGCACGACCGTGCTTGCCTGGCTGGAAAAGCTCGAAGGTGCTGATCAGAACCGCGCGCGCCGGGGGGCACGTCAATGACCATTCCCCTGCCCTACCGCAAGCACCGCCAGCGCGAACAGGCGCGTCAGGACTGGATCGAGGAACGGCTGCGCGAGGCGCGCATGGTCGTGGCCGATGTCGTGAACCATTCCGATCACCTGATCCGGCTCGCCTGCAATGTGCTCGCCCTGCATGGCGAGACAGAAGAGGAGCGCAAGGATGCGCGGATCCTGCTGGTGGTGCTCGATGCCAGATCGCCCCTGCGCGCTGGGCGTCACCGCTCTGACCGGGAGGACCGGCGATGAAGCAGCGTGGCACACCCGAGGCCGATCTGCAGCGCGCCGTTGTGAAAGCCCTGCGCTTTGCATTGCCCAAGACAGCCATCATCCACCACTCTGCCAATGAGGTGACCGAACCCGGCCCGCGCGGTGCGAAGCGCCAGGCGATCCTTATCGGCATGGGCGTGCATCCCGGCTTTGCCGATCTGATCGTGCTCAGCGATGGGCGCGTGCTGTTTCTCGAGCTGAAATCCCAGAAGGGCAGACTCAGCCCCGAGCAGGAGGCGTTTCGTGATGGGGTGCTGTCGCAGGGCCATGGTTGGGCGCTGGTGCGCAGTCTGGACGATGCGCTGGGCGCGCTCGCCGATCATGGGTTCACCACGCGCGTGGTTCAGCCGGATGCAGCCAATTCTGCACGGAGGGCCGCGCCATGAGCCATGAGGCCACCAACTGGGCGATCAAGCAGCGCGGGCTGAAACCCACGACCAAGATCGTGCTCTGGCATCTCTGCGATCGGTTCAACCCGGACTATGGCTGTTTCCCCTCGCAGGAGCGGCTGGCGCATGATTGCGAGATCAGCCGATCCACGCTGAACGAGCATCTGGGCCAGCTTGAGGCCGCCGGCCTGCTGCGCCGCGTGCCCCGCATCCATCCGGTCACCAAACGCCAGATGCCGACCCGCTATATTCTGGGGTTTGAGCCGGGCTTCACACCGCATGAGCCAGACCCGTGTCCGGAAACCGGACATGGAAATACGGGTGATGTCGCAAGCATCGCAGATATTGGGCCATTTGACGGTGAACCACCGGATATGGCCGAGCCGTGTCTCAATTCCGGACACGGGTGCGCAGACCGACCCGTGTCCGATTTTGACCCCGACCCGTGTCCGGAAAATCGCCAAAGCCGTGTCCGGAATCCGGACACTAACCCTGTAAGGGAACCTTTAAGTAAACCAGTAAAGGAGGAGGAGGGCGCGCGGGCGCGCGAGGCCATTCCGGATGATTTTTTTGAAGAACTGCTCAAGGCGCTTGGCTTAGAGTCAACCGCCCTGCCCGGCTGGTGGCAAGGCTGGCCACCCCGCGAACATGTCCGCCGCTGGCGCGACGATCTGGGCCTCGACGCAGATGCGATCATCGCCGTGGCCGAGGAATCGCGGCGCACCCATCCCGAACCACCCGACGGCCCCAAGGCGCTCGACCGCGCCATGCAGCGGGCAGCCCAGCGCCTGAAGCAGACCGGCGCAAGAATTGCCATGAACGGGTCAGCGAGGATCGCAGGCAGTTCGCGGCAAAGGAACCGCAATCCTGGCCCCATGCCCAGCGCCGACGAGACGGCGGCCTTCTATGCCGATCTGGTCAATTCCGACCGGTTCCTGCCTGCGAATACAATCAGCAACAGCATCCGCGATGCGATGCTGGAACGGGGGCTGGTGACCGTCGAGCGGCTGCGCGAGCGGGGTGTGCGATGAGCAGGATCGATCGCAGACTGACCCGAATGTCCACGCCCAGCGCGCATGCGGGCGGCAAGGCGAAACGCGCCATGGGCATACAGCAGGCGCTGGAATGGGCATTTCGCATCGAGAAAGCCCAGCTCGAGCTACCGCCCCCTTCGGATATCGAAGAAGAAGGCTTCGGCTTCGGCCTCGAATACGTCCTGCTGCAACGCGCCGCGCTGGGCTGCAAGGTCGATGGCGGCCAGCACAAGATCGGCGGTTATGTGCATGAGGATGCCGAGGTCATTGCGGCCACTGTCGCAGGCCTGCCCGACAGCATCGGCGGTAAGCGCATGGCGATCCGCGTGGCGGAGCTCGCCCGCGCCGGACTGACGCCGGACTGGATGCCGGGCGCTGTGCCACGTTGCGTGCCCGTTGACATCAAGCGCAACCGGCATGGGGATCGCGCCACCAGCGAGGTGGTCGGCACCGAGCGCGTCCTGATCAAGGGCAGATGGCGCAGTGTCGAAGTGCGTGCCTGTCCTGTGCGTTTCTCGCCAGATCAGCGTCAGATCGACGGTGCGCGGCAGGCATATCAGGATTGGTGGCAGGCGCTGGTCTGGCTACGCGAGGGGCTGGCGACTGGCAGACTGCTACGGGAGGTGGAGATCTCGGCTGCTATGCCGAAGGCGCAGCCATGGCGCGTGCAATCATCCGGAGGGGTTCCGCGAAATGATCTCAGATAACAGCGTCTTCCCGCCCTCGCACCAGCACCCACACAGCTTCGAACACGCGTATCTGTTTCAGGATTGTTCTTGCCATTTGGGACGACCCTGCGCAATATGTCAGAAATCGACCCAGGGCTTGGGCGATACCCCAGCAGGAGCCACGGTTGATATGACAGAATTCGCGACACTGCTGCAGCAGGTAGGATGGCCGGTCGCAGAGGCTGCCGAGAAACTCGGGTATTCTGAAGGCCACATCTACCGCTGGAAGCGCGGCGAGGAAACCCCGCGCGAGGGCGTCCTGCGCCTTCTGCGCCAGGAAACAGCCGCACGGCAGGCGCAGCTCCCGGGCGGTGATTTCACCTTCATCGATCTCTTTGCCGGAATTGGCGGGCTCAGACTCGCCATGCAGCAGGCCGGTGGCCGATGCGTCTTCACGTCCGAATGGGACAAGTTTGCAAGGACCACCTACCAGGCGAACTTTCCGGACAACCGGGAGCCGGAAGGTGACATCCGCCTCGTCAACGCAGACGATATCCCCGCGCATGATGTGCTCGTAGCGGGATTTCCCTGCCAGCCCTTTTCGATCGCCGGCGTGTCGAAAATGAATGCGCTGAATCGTAAGCACGGATTTCTGAACGAGACACAGGGGACGCTGTTTTTTGATGTGCTGCGCATCCTGATGCATCACAGACCCGCAGCCTTCCTTCTGGAGAACGTGAAGAACCTCAAAAGCCACGATAAAGGCAAGACCTTTGCTGTCATCAAGCGCTCGCTCGAAGACGAGCTCGGCTACAAGCTGCACACCCGGATCATCGATGCGGCGCATTTCGTACCGCAGCACCGCGAGCGCATCGTCATGGTCGGGTTTCGGGAGGACGTGCCGTTTTCATTCGATGACATGATCATTCCGCCGCGCGGCCACCGCCGCATGCGCGATATCCTGCATCCGGAAAATGGCTCTGAGGCACCCGAAAGCCATTTCACCGTCGGGCCCGATGCAGCGGTCGACCCGCGTTATACGCTGACGGACAAGCTCTGGGCCTATCTGCAGGGCTATGCTGCGAAGCACCGCGCGAAAGGCAATGGCTTTGGCTTTGGCCTTGTTGATGGTGACAGCATCGCCCGCACTCTCTCGGCCCGCTATTACAAGGATGGCTCAGAAATCCTTGTCAGCCAGGGTGAGGACCGCAATCCGCGCCGGCTGACCCCAAGGGAATGCGCACGTCTGATGGGTTATGGTGAGAATTTCCGCATTCCTGTTTCCGACACGCAGGCCTATCGCCAGTTCGGCAATTCGGTGGCAGTACCAGTATTCGCCGAAGTATCGCGCATCATGCGGCCGCATATCCTGGAGCTGACTGGCACCGGAAACCGGCTGCTCGACAAAGTTGGCTGACGTTCACGACAGGGAAACGCGCAGCCGGAACATGGCAGCGATCCGCGGGCGCGACACGAAGCCTGAGCTCGTGCTGCGGCGCGGTCTCCATGCGCTGGGCTTTCGCTACCGGCTGCATGGCCGCAATCTCCCCGGCAGACCAGACATGGTGTTTCCGAAGTTTCAGGCGGTCCTCTTCGTCAATGGCTGCTTCTGGCACGGGCACAGCTGTGATCTGTTCCGCTGGCCAAAAACGCGCGAAGCGTTCTGGCGCGACAAGATCGGTGCGAATATCGCCCGTGACCAGCGCGCCATCACTGCCCTGCACGACGGCGGATGGCGCACGGGCATCGTCTGGGAATGCGCGATCAAAGGCCGGAGCCGCCTTGAGCCCGCGGCGCTGATTGCAGCTGTTGCGAACTGGCTGCATTCGGGCGAGACTATCCTTGATCTGGGCGGGCATAGCGCCGTCACAGGTAAAGGGGACTGAATGGCAGCACGTGGCTATCTCTCGCAGTATTTCGAAGGCGCAGGCGCCAAGGTGCTGCGCGGGACCGAGATCGATCCGACTGTCTCGCGCGGGCATGAGTTTCAGGGGGTGGATGCGTTCCGTGTATTTCTCGGAACCCCATCTGAGAAGGAGCAGGTTCCCGTCACCTACATCTGGATGGATGACGAGCAGGAAGAACCGGATCGTCTTGAGTTGCATGGCACATGGTATGACAGCCGGCGCGGAAAAGGGCATCGGGGCCCCGAGTATCGCCTCTATTACCCTGCAGCTGCGGAACCGGTCGTACGCCGCGCCCGCGACGGGGATACGCTGTTTCTGTGCATGACTGCACAGCGAAGGGTGCTGGCTATCCTCTGCCCCGCAGGCAGCAGCACCGAACAGAAACTGCTCTGGCTGTTCGGGCTCAGCCTGACAGACGGGTACGAGCTCAACCAGCGCGCTCTCCCCGCCGATGGCGGCCGCGACATCGATCTTGCGGCGAAATTCATCCTCGGTGAACTCGGGATCGAACCCGAAGAGCCTGAACCAGATGCGCTGGACAGGCTGGTTGATCGTTATGGGCTGAAGTTTCCGGGCACTGCGGAGTTTTCCGCATTCGCGCGCAAGACCCTGAAAGGCATCGATCCGCGCGAGGATCCTGATGCCGCGCTGATCGCCTGGATGGAGCATGAGGAAGCGCTGTTTCGCAGCCTTGAGCGGCGCATCGTCGCCGGGCGGCTGACCGAAGGGTTCAGCGACGGCGATACGGTCGATGTCGATGGATTTCTGTCGTTTTCTTTGTCGGTACAGAACCGGCGTAAGTCACGCGCAGGCTGGGCCTTCGGCCATCATGTCGAGGCGATCCTGAAGGCACATGACGTGCGCTATCACCGAGAGGCCACCACAGAAAAGCGCAATGCTGCTGACTTTTTGTTTCCGGGTGAGGCCGAGTATGCCGACCCGGCGTTTCCGGCAACAAAGTTGACGATGCTTGCTGTCAAAACGAGCTGCAAGGACCGGTGGCGTCAGGTGCTGGCAGAGGCCGACAGGATATGGCCCAAGCATCTGCTGACACTTGAGCCGGCAATCTCTGAGGCGCAGACGAGCGAAATGCAGGCGTCACAGTTGCAGCTGGTCTTACCGACTGCGTTGCATGAGACCTATCGGGAGCCACAGCAGGCGTGGCTGATGGATCTGGCTTGTTTCTTGAAATTGGTTGATCGGGCAGCAACGCGATGATGGTGAGTACGGGCGGGGACCTGACGTTCGGAGGTGCGGCGTCTTATCTTTGCCAAACTGCTTAAGCTGACATTTGTGGGGCGACCGCAGAAGGCGAGACATGAGCAGCTGGTCAATCGGAAATGAACCTACGAACATAAGGTGATGGGCCATTCAGTGCCGTCACTACGTTCAAGTGCTCCTCGTTACCTCGCCGAATGCAAGCAAGCGAGTGAGACACTGAAACACGACATCTTGAAACGGAACGGCGCGCACCCCACTATAGGCGGTATGTCCATGGTTGCCATGGCGGGGGACGTGAAGCTGGACCTGTCCATGCGGATCGCCCGCCACGGTGACCTCGCCGAAGTGGCGTTTGCTGCCGAGGTGTCTGTCGTCGCGGCCCAGCCGTGCGCAGTGGATGGGTGCCCGTCAACGGTCGGGGCTGTACGAATGGGGGACCCGAACGGAGAACATATGAGAAGTCTATTTGAAGAGGTTCGAAGCGAGCAAAATGTCTTTGCTGCCTGGAGGCACGTTAAGCGAAGCGCTCTGACCTCCGGGAATACCGAAATCAAGGGCCAGGCTGCTGAGTTCGAACATGAACATCAGAAGCACCTCAGAAGACTGATTACCCAACTCAGGGAAGGCCGTTTTAAGTTCGACCCGGTCAAGGGCGTACTGAAGGACAAGAAGAAGAGGCTTTCGCAAGGCAAAGACCCGCGACCGATCGCCATCGCCACCCTACAAAATCGAGTGGTTCAAAGGGCAATCCTTCAGGTGTTGCAGCCTCGGGTCCTTCTCGATCCCAAAGACCCTGAATCCCGATCGAACACGAAGATTGATGACCGCCTTGGCACGATCAACGACGTGAACCATTCTAGGTACGGCGTCGGGGGCCTTATGAACCCCTACGGCGGCGTGCGCCCAGCGGTCAGGTCGATAAGAGAGGCGATCGATGGTGGTGCGAAGTATTTCTACCAGTCGGATATCCGATCGTTCTTCACGAAGATTCCAACTGCCACCGTTGTGGATTTTGTTCGCCGTGAGACACAGGATGACGCCCTGTCTGACCTGTTTGCCGCGGCACTTGAAGTTCACCTTGCCAACCCTGAAGAGCTCGAGGGCTACACCCAACTGTTCCCGAAGGGCGGGATCGGGGTTGCTCAGGGCTCGTCACTGTCGGCTTTCGCCGGAAACGTTCTTCTCTTCGACATGGATCATGCTCTTAACGACATGGGTGTGACCGCGATCCGCTACATCGATGATATACTGATGGTATCCCCAATCGAAGCGCACCTAGAAGCCGCCATCATGTATGCTGAAAAAACGCTGACTGGCTTTGGCTTTGGGCTTTACAGCGCTACGGATGGTTCGGGAAAAGCAGACCGAGGGGAGTGTGCCAACTCGATCACCTTTCTTGGCTGCACAATCCAACCAAACCGCTGCGTTCCGAGCAAGCAATCGGTCCAGAATATGCGGAACAGCGTGACAGAGGCCCTTTCAAACTCAAAGGCAGCCATTCGTGAAGCAATTCGTAAGGGTGGGGGCCTAGAAGTAAAGTTATCCCAGAGCGCCACTTTGGATACCATTGGTAGGCGGCTCTATGGATGGCAGAAGGCGTTTGCGTTTTGTAGTGATCCACAACCGTTTCAGCAGCTGGATGATTATGTTGCCACCCAGATTCTTGCCTATCAGCAGTTCGTGGGGCGGCGATTGAGGGGCACAAGCGCAGAAATTCACATGATGGTGTATGGCATACCGTCCACCAGAACCTTGTTTGCTGCCACTGACCGTACGGCTCCGGCCTCCGCTGGATGAAAATTGAGTGGCAGGTCACAGTCGTTATGTCAGATTGCCTTGACCGCGGTTCGCCGGATCGGCGATTGAAGGTGGATGGATGACGAGGAAATTGCACAACTGATCGCCGATCTGCGAGAACTGCTGTTCCGCAAGGGGTTTGGCTGGGCTGCTGTCGAAGCGGAGGACTCGCTCGATCCTATGGTCGCGCCCAGAACGCGGGCGCTCGCTCTGATAGCTGCGGCCGAGATCGTTACTGTCGAACTCGCGGACGTCGAGTTAGCGGCAGTTGATATTTTCGGCGGTGAAGGTATCCGCTTCAAACCAGATGATGCAGACGCTGCTGATGGCGATAAGGCGCTCGCCGCGAGGGATCGTAAAGCCCTCGATGTCGGGTCGCTTTCACTTTCCGGCCCCCAGCGCCACGAGGTGCTCGCTGGTCTCGTTGCCTACCGGAAGGTGTTTACCGCCCTGAGGAGGCGCCTCGATGGCCTTGTCTAGCCTGCTAACCAACGTTGAAACCGCGCTCGGCCTGTCGATCGATCTTGGCTACGCCAGCAAGGCGCAGGAACACGACCTCTACGAGGCCTACGTGTTGACTCTGCTACTGCTCGCAGCGGATGATGCAGGATGGCAACTTGAACTGCGCGATGGCTGGGGCAATGCGGTCACAGCGCCTTTGTTCCGTCTTGGCCCGGGTCGGATCACGTCCCGCAACTTCACGTTCGCGCACATGACAAAGGCAGGCAGGGCGCCGCTGGAGGCGCACCTTGGAGTAAAAGTTTCTGGGCAGACGCCCGTCGGTATTTCGCCCCCGACGAAGTCTGGACGCCTGCTTCATGAGTTTGATCTAATCGTGCTGCCGGAAAGCATTGCCAGCGCGTGTCGCGCCACAGGTGACGATCCCGATTATACGGCCGTCACAATGCATGCAGAAATGAAGTTTTTCACTGGCAAGCTGTCGTTGCCCCTGGGACGGGCGTCGATTGGTATGGCATTGGAGTGCGGGCTTTCTGGAAAGTCGGTCCTGATCACCAATCAGCTCGGTTACACTGTGCAAGATTTGGTTCAACACCACAGCGTGGCGTTCCGCTTCAATGTGCTGCCGAGCTGATCGCTCCGGGGCGCTATCGCCTGACGCGGCTGTTGCGTGGCCAGCGCGGCACCGAGGGCACGATGGGCAATCCCACACTGGAAGGCGCGCGCATCGTGGTGCTGGATGACAGCCTGACTGCGCTGCCGATTTCCGAGGCCGATCTGGGCCTGCCGTGGAACTGGCGCATCGGGCCTGCTGCGCGCCCACCAAGTGATGACAGTTACTTTGCGGCCAGTTTCACGCCCGAGGGTGCCGGGCTGCGGCCCTTCTCTGTGGTGCATGTTGAGCAGCCATGGCGCAGGTCGCGGATCCTCGGCGATCTGACGATCCGGTGGGTGCGCCGCTCGCGCGCGCTGGCCGCTGATAATTGGGGCGCGGGCGAAGTCGCCTTGTCTGAAGAGCTCGAGGCATACGAAGTCGATATTCTCGACGGCACGACACTGAAACGCACGCTCAGCGCAAGCACCACCAGCGCGGTCTATTCCGGGGAAGATCAGATCGCCGACTGGGGCGCGCTGCTTGGCCCCGGCGACACGCTCACGATCCGCATCGCCCAGCTCTCCGCCCTGATCGGGCGTGGGGCGGCGCGGACTGGCACGTTGTTCTTCTGACCCTTCCCCTAAATCACAACCGGGAATTCCAATGTCCGACACCACCAGCAATCTGCTGCTGCCCTATATCTTGGCCGCGCAGGCCCAGAAGCATGTCACCCATAACGAGGCGCTGCGGCTGCTCGACGGGCTGGTGCAGCTTTCCGTTCTGGGCCGCGATCTGACAGCACCTCCCGCCAGTCCCAGTGAGGGGGATCGGTATATCGTCGCCTCTGGTGCGACCGGCGACTGGACGGGTTGGGATCTGAATGTTGCGCTCTGGACCGATGGAGCCTGGCTGCGCCTGCCACCGCGTGCGGGATGGCGGGCTTGGGTCGAGACTGAAAGCGTGCTGTTGGTCTACAACAGTACGGGTTGGGTCGGGACCACGCCTGACGCGCTGCAGGAGCTGACCCGGATCGGGCTGGGCGCAACGGCCGATGCCAGCAACCCCTTTCTTGCGCAGATCAATGCGGCGCTGTGGACCGCGCTGGCCACAGGTGCAGGCGGCAGCGGCAGCCTGATCCAGAGCCTGAACAAGGAGGCCCCGGCCAACGATCTGGGATTTTTATTCCAGACCGGCTTTTCGACCCGCGCGCTGCTGGGGCTGTTTGGCACGGACGCGTTTCGCCTCGCGGTCTCGCCCGATGGCAGCACCTTCCATGACGCGCTGCGCGCAGACCCGGCCACTGGCATCCTCGATCAGCCCCGCCTGCCGCGCTTCAAGGGCTACACCAATTACGACAACTATGTCGGCG
>JAFIEM010000080.1 GCA_020832555.1 Natronohydrobacter sp.
GCCCCCGGCCTGTCATCTGCGCCACGCCCAGAAGCTTGATGCGCAGGCCCAGATCTGCGGCGGCGCGGATATCCTCGATCGAGATGCGCTCGATCCCTTCAAGCGCGATGGCATCGAAATCGGGGCGTGTGCCGAAAGCAATCGCGCTCAGCAGCGTCAGTTTGTGGGCCGCATCGATCCCGCCCACATCGAGGGTCGGATCAGCTTCGAGATAGCCAAGCTGATTGGCCTCCTCAAACACGGTTTCATAGGGCAGCCCGGCATCTTCCATCCGCGTCAGGATATAGTTGCAGGTGCCGTTCATCACACCCTTGATCCGGGTGATCCTGTTGCCTGCCAACCCCTCGGTCAGCGCCTTGATCACCGGGATGCCGCCTGCGACCGCGGCCTCGAAGCGCAGGGCCACGCCTGCGGCTTCTGCCGCTTCTGCCAGCGCCTGTCCGTGGATCGCCAGCAAAGCCTTGTTGGCGGTCACGATATGCTTGCCCGCCGCGATGGCGGCTTCTGTCAGGGCCTTTGCGGGCCCATTCTCACCGCCCATCAGCTCGACAACGACATCCACATCACCGCGCCGGGCAAGTTCCACAGGATCATCTTCCCAGTTATAACCGGAAATATCCACGCCGCGATTTCGTGTGCGCGACCGCGCGGAAACCGCAACGATCTCGATGGGCCGCCCCGCACGGCGCGCGAGCAGGTCGCCATTGGTCTGCACGATGCGCACCAGACCTGTTCCGACAGTGCCAAGCCCGGCGATTCCGAGGCGCAAGGGGGTGGTCATGTCGCGATGCTCCGTTCACAGCCAAGATCTCGCGGCCCTGTTAGCGGCTTGCAGGCAGGCTTGCAACGCAGCATCTGCTGTAGGGTGCGTGCTCTCGCACGCACCTGTGTTCAACAGGCGACCAAAGGTGCGTGACAAGCACGCACCCTACCGCGTCTCGACCCCCAGCTTGGCCGCATCCCGTGCCAATGCCTCGCGCGTCGCGTTGCGGCGATACCAGAGCGTGATCGCAGTCGAACTCAGCACGATGAACAGTGAGTAAAGCACCGGGATCAGAAGCACTTCCTGCTGCATCGCCCCCGTAAAGGTCAGCGTGATCACCAGCACGGCCAGCGGGCCGTTCTGGATACCCGTTTCCAGACTGATTGTGCGCGAGCGATTGGTGTCCTGCCCCAACCCGCGCGCCACCCAGTAGCCAAACAGCATGCCGATCAGCCCGATCCCGATGGTCGCGAAATAGATCGGAAAGCCTGTATCCAGCAGCAACTGATAGTTGCGCGGCACCCAGCTTGCGATCAGGAACAGGATCACGACGACGCCCATGAACGACCCGATCAACTCGATGGTCGCCCCGATATTCGGGTTGAGTTTGCGCAGCCCCATGCCGAGGATCGTCGGAATCAAAAGCACGACAAGGATTTGCGCCACATTTCCGGGCGGGATGGCAAAATCACCCGTGACGCCGGCAAGACCGCCATAGAAGCTCAGGAGAAGCGGCACCATCGCAACAGCCACCAGCGTCGAGACCACAGTCATCATGATGGACAGGGCCAGAACCCCCTTCGAGAAATAGGCGAAGATGTTCGAGGTCGTCCCCCCCGGCATGCAGGCGATCAGCAAGAGCCCCACCACCAACGCAGGCGGCAGACCCAGCCCCACCGCCAGCAGGAAGCCCAGAAAGGGCATGACCGCGAACTGGCTGAGCAGCCCCACCAGAATCCCCTTGGGTTTGCGAAAGGCGATGCGGAAATCGCGCGGTGTCATGCTGGCCCCCATGCCCAGCATGATCACCATCATCATGATGCCGAGAAGCGTTGTCTCCAGTTCCGTCAGCATCGCTTATGCCCCCTTCGCAAATTCGGCCCGCACTTCGGCTTTCAGATCCTTGCGCAGGATCTTTCCGATGGGGGATTTTGGCAGCTCATCGCGGATGATCACCGAGCGCGGCACCTTGTAGGCCGCAAGATGCTTGCGGCAATGCGCGACCACATCCTCCTTGGTGATCTGCGCCGCCACATCCGGATTCTGCACCACATAGGCGCGCACCGCCTCGCCCGTGCCCTTGTCCGGCACGCCGATGACAGCGGCTTCCAGCACGGAATCCATCTTCGACAGGCAATCCTCGACCTCGTTGGGATAGACGTTGAAGCCCGAGACCAGCACCATGTCTTTCTTCCGGTCCACGATTTTCAGATAGCCATCTTCATCCATGACCGCGACATCGCCAGTGAACACCCAGCCATTCTGCAAGGTCTTTTCGGTTTCATCGGGCCGGTTCCAATAGCCGCGCATGACCTGCGGGCCACGCACGATCAACTCGCCCGCCTCGCCCTGCGCGACGGGTTCGGCCTGATCATTGACCAGCACCACATCAGTCCCCGGTGCTGGAATCCCGATCGAGCCCACGCGCACCGGCTGGTCAAGCGGATTGAAGCTGACCAGTGGCGCGGTCTCGGTCAGGCCATAACCTTCGGCAATCCGCGTACCCGTGATCGAGTGCCAGCGCGCGGCAACCGCCTCATGCAGCGCCGTCCCGCCTGCAATCGCGGCTTTCAGGTGCTTCGGCGGAAAGGCTGCAAACCATTCCTCGTTCATCAGCCCGTTGAAGAGCGTGTTGACGCCTGTAATCCATGTCACCGGATAATTCTCCAGCGCGCGCTGGATATTCTGAACAGGTCGCGGCGAGGGCACGAGAATGTTGCGCGCTCCAAGCTCGAAAAAGACCATCAGGTTCGCCGTGAAGGCAAAGATGTGATAGAGCGGTAGCGCCGTCAGGATCACATCTTCGCCCGTCATGTAGCGCGCCCCCATCGCCTTGACCTGATCGATATTGGCAAGAATGTTGCCATGCGTGAGCATCGCGCCCTTGGCGACCCCCGTCGTGCCGCCGGTATATTGCAAGAGCGCCAGATCATCGGGCCGAAGCGCGTCCCAATCCGTCACCGCCGGCAAGCCGCGACCCAGCTTCAGGGCCGCCCGGATCCGCAAGACCGGGACATTCAGCGCAGGAACAGGTGGGAGGTTGCGGTTCCAGACCTTCTGCACCCCGCGCACGACGGCTTCGGGCACGCGCGGAAAGAATTCAGGCACGCCTGCCAGCACAACATGGCGGATCTGCGTCTGCGGGATCACCTCAGCCAATTTATCGGCGAACATGTCCGAAATGACCAGCACCTCTGCCCCGCTGTCACGGAACTGATGGATCATCTCGTCCGGGGTATAAAGGGGGTTTGTATTGACCAGCACGCAGCCTGCCTTGAACGCCCCGAAAACCGCGACCGGATAGGCCAGGCCATTGGGCAGTTGCACCGCCACCCGCGCTCCGGGCGCAAGCTTGCAATGATGGCGCAGGAAGGATGCAAAGGCATCCGACATCGCACCCACCTGCGCATAGCTGAGCGACCCGTTCATACCGTTGGGCACGACGCAGGTGAATGCGCGGCGTTTACCGAAAGCGTGCGTACTCGCAGAAACCAGATGCGCGATCGAGTGATGCGCGGATGGTGCAAGATCCGGTGCGATCTCTGAGCCATAGGCCGCCTGCCAGGGGCGGGGAAAATCATGTGTCACAAGCTACCTCCCATACCCGCTTCTGGCGCGGGCCTCCGCTTGCCACCATTCCCCAGGCCGCCGGATTGGGCAAGTCCTGACGTTACGCGGCAGAGCTTCGAAACCTTGCGTCACAATCTGACGGATACCGTTTTTCCCTGCGCGGAACCTGTCTGTGGCTACTCTGCCCGGTTGGACCAGAAGCTGCGGAACCCTACGGTTATTCTTGCGTTTGTCATATGGATTTCATATGCGGGCGCCTCATGTCATGGGGACACGAAGCAGGAGCGCCACATGCCGGACAAGGTTTTCCAGTCTTACGGGATACATCGTTGGGGCGCGGGTATGTTTGCCCGTCTGCCCAATGGCGATATGGGTCTGGTGAACCCCGCCCGTCCAGAAGCAGCGCCTGCGAGCCTGCCCGCACTCCTGCATGATCTGGATGCACGCGGCATCCACACGCCGGTTCTGGTGCGTGTAGGGGCGTTCCTCAAGCGCCAGTTGGAAGCGCTGAACCACGCTTTCGCCAAGGCCATCGAGGCGAATGACTATCGCGCGCCTTATCGCGGTGTTTTCCCGATCAAGGTCAACCAGCAGGCCGAGGTGATCGACCGCATTGTGGATTATGGTCGCCCCTTCCAGTTCGGACTTGAGGCCGGTTCGAAACCCGAACTGATCCTCGCGCTCTCGCGCGATCTGCCAAAAGGCGCACTCCTGATCTGCAACGGGATCAAGGATGCCGAATTCATCCGTCTGGGGATTCTGGCGCGCAAGGCCGGGATCAACTGCGTCCTCGTGATCGAATCCCCCGGCGAGGCTGATACGGTCATCGCCGAAGCCAAACGTCTGGGCGAGAAACCCGCGCTGGGCGTGCGCATCAAGCTGACCCGGCGCGTGACGGGGAACTGGGCGGACTCATCCGGCGACCGCTCGACCTTTGGCCTGACCACCAAGGAGGTGGTCGATCTGATCGACAAGCTGCGCGATGCCGATATGCTTGACTGTCTGGTGCTGCAACACGCCCATCTTGGCAGCCAGGTTCCGCGGATGAAGGATATCCGTCAGGCCGTGGATGAAGCCTGCCGCTTTTACACGGAACTGCGCCGTCTGGGCGCACCGCTGACCTATCTTGATCTCGGCGGCGGGCTGGGGATCGACTACACGGGCGAGGCGCGCGCGTCCGAGAATTCAGTCAATTACACGATGGACGAGTATTGCTTCAACGTCGTGGAAACCGTGAAATACCAGATGGACGAAGCCAGCGTGCCGCATCCCATATTGGTCACGGAATCGGGTCGCGCGATTGTCGCCTATTCCTCGATGCTGCTCTCGGACATTCTGGAAGCCAGTCTTTTTGACCGCGCAGCGCCCGTATCTCCCGAAGAGGGCGATCACCATATGCTGTCGGACATGGCGGCCATTGTGGACTATCTCTCGCCGCGCCGCTTGCAGGAATCGCTGAATGACGCGGAATATTACCGCGAGGAATTGCGCGCGCTTTTCCGGCGCGGGGTCATCGACATCGAACAGATCGCGCGGGCTGAACAGATTTTCCTGCATGTGGTTCACCGCATCAAGGATACGGTCGCGCAGATGCCAAGCCCCCCGCAAGAGGTGCTCGAAGAGCTTTCGGCACATCGCGACATCTACCGCGCGAATTTCTCGCTGTTCCAGTCGCTGCCCGATGTCTGGGCGATTGACCAGCTGGTGCCGATTGCGCCCTTGCAGCGGCTGAATGAGGCCCCCACCCGCCGCGCGGTGCTGTCGGACATCACCTGCGACAGTGACGGCAAGATTGACCAGTTCGTTCTGGGCGACGGCGTAGGCAATGCCCTGCCCATCCACGAATTGCGCGCGGGCGAGCGGTATTTCATCGGTGCCTTTCTGGTCGGCGCCTATCAGGAAACACTGGGCGATCTGCACAACTTGTTTGGCGACACCAATATCGTCACGGTCGATTTCAACGAGGATGGCGCGCTGGAGATCCAGCACGAGGTCGAAGGCGACACAGTGTCCGAAGTCATGGCTTATGTGGAATATGAACCCAAGCAATGCCTCGATGCGTTCAAGCGCATTGTCGAGCGCGGCGTGCAGGATGGTAGCCTGAACCCCTCGCAACGGCGCATGCTGATGGAAACCTACCGCCATGCACTTGGCGGCTACACCTATTACGAACATGAGGAGCACACCAATGGCTAACAAGGATGTTCTGGTGATCGGCGCGGGCGGCGTGGCCTCGGTCACGCTGCACAAGATGGCGATGAATCGTGACCTGTTTCCGGGCCGCATTGCCGTGGCCAGCCGCACGCTGTCGAAATGCGAGGCGATTGCGGCCTCCGTCAAGGAACGCACGGGAGAGGTGATCGAGACCTATCAGGTCGATGCCGATGACGTGGCCCAGACCGTCGCGCTGATCGAGACGGTGAAACCTGCGCTTCTGGTCAACCTCGCCCTGCCCTATCAGGATCTGGCGCTAATGGAGGCCTGCCTGAAAACCGGCGTACATTATCTGGATACGGCCAATTACGAGCCGCCAGAGGAAGCCAAGTTCGAGTATTCCCACCAGTGGAAACTGCATGACCAGTTTGTGCAGGCTGGTCTGATGGCCACGCTTGGCGTGGGCTTCGACCCCGGTGTGACCTCGATCTTTGCTGCCTATGTGCGAAAGCATTACCTGTCGGGCATCCGGTTGATCGACATTCTGGACTGCAATGGCGGCGATCACGGCCATCCCTTTGCCACCAATTTCAACCCGGAAATCAATATCCGTGAAGTGACGGCCGAAGTGCGGCATTGGGAAAATGGTGGTTGGGTGACAAGCCCGGCGATGTCCACCAAGGTCGAGTTCAACTTCGATCAGGTCGGCCCCAAGAACATGTATCTGATGTATCACGAGGAACTGGAGTCGCTCGTCACCCACTTCCCCGAAATCGAGCGCGCGCGCTTCTGGATGACCTTTGGCGATGCCTACATAAATCATGTAACCGTGTTGCAGAATGTCGGCATGACCTCGATCGAGCCGGTCGAATATGAGGGCCACCAGATCATCCCGCTGCAATTTCTGAAAGCCGTGCTACCGAACCCCGGCGATCTGGGCGAGCGCACCAAGGGCAAGACCAATATCGGCGATATCATCACTGGCCCCGCGCAGGATGGGTCGGGCGAAAAGACCTATTACATCAACAATATCTGCGATCATGAGGAATGCTACCGCGAGGTCGGCTCTCAGGCGGTCAGCTACACCACCGGCGTTCCCGCGATGATCGGCGCGGCGCTGATGCTGAACGGCACATGGGCGGGTGCGGGTGTGTTCAACACCGAACAGCTGGACCCCGACCCCTTCATGGAACTGCTCAACCAGCATGGCTTGCCGTGGAATATCACCGAACTTTCGGCACCGGTTGATTTCTGATGGCGATGCAGACCCATGCGGGCGATCCGGGCGCATTTGCCCGGTTCGACCTGTCGCGCGTGCCCTCGCCCTGTTTCGTGGTGGATGAAGCGCGGCTGGAAACCAATCTGAAGGTTCTGGCCGATATTCAGGCGCGCGCGGGCGCGACAGTGCTTTGTGCGCTCAAGGCGTTTTCGATGTGGGAACTGGCCCCGCTGGTCAGCCGGTATCTCTCGGGCGTCTGTGCTTCGGGGCTGTGGGAAGCGCGGCTGGGGCGTGAACATTATGGCGGCATCGTGGAAACCTTCGCCGCGGGATACAAGCCCGATGAAATGCCCGACATCATCCGCCTGTCGGATCACATCGTCTTCAACACCCCGGCGGCGAAGGATCGCTTTCTGCCGATGATCTTTGAGAGCGGCAAGGATGTGCATGTGGGCCTGCGCTTCAACCCCGGCCTGCCGATGGGCGAAGACGCGAAATACGACCCCGCCGCGCCGGGATCGCGCCTTGGCACGCCGCTGGACCAGATCGACGCTGCGGCGCTGGAGGGTGTGGACGGTCTGCACATGCACACACTCTGCGAACAGGATCTCGCCCCGCTGCTGGCGATCTGGGACCATATCGCGCCGCGCATTCGCGACCTTGCCCCCAACCTGAAATGGATCAATTTCGGCGGTGGCCATCACATCACGCGGGCCGATTACGACCGCGAGGGGCTGATCGCCTTCCTGCAACGTGTGCGCACGGAAACCGGCCTGCATTGCTACCTGGAACCCGGCGAAGCGGTGGCGCTCGATGCGGGCATCCTTGTGGGCGAAGTGCTGGATGTGGTCGAGAACGACGGCCCCAACGCGATCCTCGATATTTCCGCCACCTGCCACATGCCCGATGTGATCGAAGCGCCCTACCGCCCTGCGCTGATGGGCGAAGAGGGACCGCAACAGGTTCGCCTTGGCGGGCCAAGCTGCCTCGCGGGCGATGTGATTGGGCGCTATGCCTTTGCCGCTACGCCAGAAATCGGCCATCGCATCGCCTTCCTTGATCAGGCGCATTACTCGATGGTCAAGACCACCACTTTCAACGGCGTGCGCCTGCCCGCGCTGGCCGTGTGGAACAGCGAAACGGACGCGCTGCGCGTGATCCGCCAATTCGACTATCAGGACTTCAAGGGACGTCTCTCGTGATCTTTCTCAAATCTGAACTGACTCTGGCCGAACGCGGCCCTGATGCCCGCTTCCAGATCGTGCCGATGCCGCTGGAAAAGACAGTCTCCTACGGTTCCGGCACGGCAAACGGCCCTGCGGCCCTGATCGAGGCATCGGACCAGTTGGAGCGGCTCTGGCGCGGGTTCGAGCCCTGTGCGTCAGGTATCTTTACGACACCGGCAATTGATTGCTCAGTGCCGCTGGAATATGCGCTCGACAGTCTGGCCGCCCGCACCGAAAGCATTGTCCGCGCAGGCCATATCCCGGTCACGCTGGGCGGAGAACATAGCCTGACATGGGGCGCTGTACGGGGCGTGAACCGGGCCCTGGGTCGGCCTGTCGGGATCCTCCAGATCGACGCCCATGCTGATCTGCGCCTCGCTTATCAGGATTTCCGTCATAGCCATGCCTCGGTCATGCAATTGCTGGTCGAGGAAGAAGGCTGCGCCTTGGCGCAATTTGGTGTTCGGGCGCTCTGTCAGGAAGAGGCTGATTGCCGGGCGCGCAACAAGGTCATCTTCATCGATGCCGAAGAGCTTGTCACCGGCAATATCCATGACATCACGCTGCCCGAGGATTTCCCCGAAGATGTCTATGTCAGCTTCGATGTGGACGGGCTGGACGCCGCGATCATGCCCGCGACCGGCACGCCGGTTCCGGGGGGCCTGGGCTATTATCAGGCGCTTGCTCTGGTGCGCTCGGGCCTGAAGGGGCGACGCTGTGTCGGGATTGACGTGGTGGAACTCGCCCCGATCGACGGTTGGGATGTATGGAATTTCACAGCCGCGCAACTGACCTATGCGCTGATGGGAATCGCACTGGAAAACGCGCGCTGAGCGCAGACGTGTTTCGTCCGAAAGGCAAAGGGGGGCTGTCTGCGCCCCTGCGCGCCTGCGGCGCATCCCCCCGAGGTTATTTCGACAAGACTGAAAGTAAGCAGGGCTGCTTCCGGAACAGGCGCAGAGAACCGCTAAATATTGTGTCCGAGGCGTGACAATCCCTCCAGAACTGCCTATAAGTGCGGCTGTCTAGCGAGGATATTTCTGTATGTCGGCTGAAGCTTTGAAGCGCGAAGAATATGGCGCTGATTCCATCAAGGTTCTCAAGGGGTTGGACGCTGTTCGGAAGCGTCCCGGCATGTATATCGGCGACACGGATGACGGCTCGGGCCTGCATCACATGGTCTATGAGGTGGTCGATAACGGGATCGACGAGGCGCTTGCGGGCCACGCAGATTTCGTGAGCGTCACAATCCATGCGGATAGCTCGGTCTCGGTCATGGATAACGGGCGCGGGATTCCGACGGATATTCATGCCGAAGAGGGGGTATCTGCCGCCGAAGTGATCATGACCCAGCTTCATGCGGGCGGCAAGTTCGACCAGAACAGCTACAAGGTGTCAGGCGGATTGCATGGCGTGGGCGTGTCGGTTGTCAATGCACTTTCCGACTGGCTGGAGTTGCGCATCTGGCGTGGCGGCAAGGAACATATCGCGCGTTTCGAGCGCGGGGATACTGTCCGCTCGCTCGAAGTGGTGGGCGATGCCGAGGGCAAGAAGGGCACCGAGGTTCGATTTCTGGCATCGACCACGACTTTCTCGAACCTCGATTATAACTTCAAGACACTTGAGAACCGATTGAGAGAACTGGCTTTTCTCAATTCCGGGGTGCGGATCATCCTTGAAGACCATCGCCCTGCTGAAATGTTGAGATCTGAACTGTTCTATGAGGGCGGTGTGCGCGAGTTCGTGCGCCATCTGGACCGGTCGAAAACCCCGGTCATGGCAGAGCCGATCTACATCAATGGCGAGCGCGATGGCATCGGGGTCGAGGTCGCGATGTGGTGGAATGACAGCTATCACGAGACTGTGCTTCCCTTCACGAACAACATTCCTCAGCGCGATGGCGGCACGCATATGGCGGGGTTTCGGGGGGCCTTGACGCGGACCATCAATGCCTATGCGCAATCGAGCGGTATCGCGAAGAAAGAGAAAGTGAACTTCACCGGCGACGATGCGCGCGAAGGGTTGACCTGTGTGCTGTCGGTGAAAGTGCCGGACCCGAAATTTTCCAGCCAGACCAAGGACAAGCTGGTGTCGAGCGAGGTGCGTCCGGCTGTCGAGTCGCTGGTGAACGAGAAACTGGCAGAATGGTTCGAAGAGAACCCGGTCCATGCCAAGAGCATTGTTGGAAAGATCATCGAAGCGGCGCTGGCGCGCGAGGCGGCGCGCAAGGCGCGCGAATTGACGCGGCGAAAGACGGCGTTGGATGTGGCCTCGCTGCCGGGCAAGCTGGCCGATTGTCAGGAACGCGATCCGGCGAAATCGGAACTTTTCCTTGTCGAGGGGGATTCGGCAGGTGGGTCTGCGAAACAGGGGCGTTCGCGGCAAAATCAGGCGGTTCTGCCCCTACGCGGCAAGATCCTGAACGTGGAGCGCGCGCGGTTTGACCGGATGCTCGGTTCGCAGGAAATCGGCACTCTGATCACGGCCCTTGGCACCGGCATCGGACGGGATGAGTTTGACATCGCCAAACTGCGTTACCACAAGATCGTCATCATGACCGACGCTGACGTGGATGGCGCACATATCCGCACGCTGCTCTTGACCTTCTTCTTCCGGCAAATGCCGCAGTTGATCGAGGCAGGACATCTCTATATCGCCGAACCCCCACTCTACAAGGTCGCGCGCGGCAAGTCAGAGGTCTATCTCAAGGATAAACCCGCGTTGGAAGATTACCTGATCGAGCAAGGGGTCGAAGGGGCGGTTCTGCGTCTTGCCACGGGCGAGGAAATCGTGGGCGCCGATCTGGCACGGATCGTGACCGAAGCGCGTGCCGTGCGTCGCTCGCTGCAGGCTTTTCCGACGCATTACCCTCAGCACATTCTGGAACAGGCCGCAATTGCAGGCGCGTTGCTGACCGAAGCACTCGCAGCCCATCCGCAGGAACTCGCGGATTCCGTAGCCCAGCGTCTGGACCTGATCGCAGCCGAATATGAACGCGGCTGGCAGGGTCGGCCCACGCAGGACGGGGGGCTTCGGTTGTCGCGCCTGTTGCGCGGAGTCGAGGAAGTGCGCAGGCTTGATGGTGGGGTGTTACGCTCAGGCGAGGCACGTCGGCTGGCCTCGCATACCGAGAGCCTGCGGGACGTCTATGGTCAGCCCGCCGAACTGGTGCGGCGCGATCGCAAGCAGAAGATCTATGGCCCGGTGGACCTGCTCAATGCTATCCTGACCGAAGGAGAGAAGGGCCTGTCGCTGCAACGCTACAAGGGGCTGGGTGAAATGAATCCCGACCAGCTGTGGGAAACCACGCTGGACCCGGAAGCGCGGACACTCTTGCAGGTCAAGATCGACGATCTGGCCGAGGCAGATGACATCTTCACCAAGCTGATGGGTGATGTCGTGGAGCCGCGGCGCGACTTCATCCAGCGGAACGCGCTGAGCGTCGAAAATCTGGACGCGTGAAGCGTGCGGGGCACCCCGTAAGGTGCGTGCTGAGCACGCACCCTACCTGCCCTCAGACCGGTGCGGGAATCGGGCGGCGCTGATCTACCAGATAATCGGTCAATACCGCACCGATCCACATGCAGGTCAGCGCCATCAATGCGGTCGATGCGAAAATTGACCCCCCTGTGACCCCTGCCCCGATGGCGCAGCCGCCCGCCAACATGCCGCCAAAGCCCATGAGCGCAGCGCCGATCAGCGAACGTCGCATGGCCTCTGCCCCGTCATAGCCCTGCCATTTCAACTCGCGCGACAGCAATGCGGCGAGGAAGGCTCCAAGCACCACGCCGGGCACCAGCCCAACATCGAAGCGCAGTGCCGGATTGGGGTTGAGGAAGAACATCAGGGTATTCGCCGAAGGGCCCGTGAAAGTGGCCGAGGTGACATTGACCGGATCGAAACTTGCCTGCGCCAGAGTCCAGGTCATCACCCAGCCCAATGCGACCGCAAAGCCCACACCAGAGGCAAAGACCAGCGGGCGCAGGCCGATATGGTTGCGCAGCGCCAGAACAACCGCAAACACCGCAAGACTCAATCCGATCCAAAGCGCCGCACCTTCCGGCAGTCCCAGCATGTCGAGCAGATGGATATTGCCCCCGTCTGGCGTGATCCAGAGCGCGGCCAACCAGTTGCGCAGCGGCGCCAGCCAGCCATAAAGGCTCATCTGCGCGAAAATGGCGAAAACCATGCCACCGATCACCGAGCGCAGATTGCCTGTCGCAGCCAGGACCAGCAGCCGCCCCGAACACCCGCGGGCCAGCACCATGCCTGCACCGAACATCAACCCGCCGATGATCGCGCCGGACCATGATCCCGGCACGGCCATCATTCGCGCATCGCTGACCCGGAACAAGCCCATGTATTGCGCGCCCTGCACCCAGACCACCGCTGTCGAGAAGGTCAGAAGCCAGATCGCCAGACGCGGCCCCATCCGACCACGGGCGAACTCGACCGTCGCGGCACGGAGGCAAAAACTGGATCGCTGTGCGGCGATCCCGAAGATCAGACCGACCATCAGCCCCATCAGGGCTTCGACATTGCCCTCGCCCAAAGTCTCGATAATGTCGTAGAAATCCACCCGGCGTCCTCCGCAGCGTTGCACTGCCAGAACCTCATATGCCGGGATTTGAATGTACTTGCCTTGATCTGGATCACCCCGGAGGGGATGCGCGAAACAGCTTCTGCATCAACAAGACGGCTTCGCGGACGCGCTCATCTGCCAGCGAGTAAAAAATCTGATTGCCTTCGCGCCGCGTTGTCACGAGTTTTTCATGACGCAACCGGGCAAGTTGCTGACTGACGGCCGCCTGCCGCGACATGATCAGCCGCTCCAATTCTGTCACGGAATGATCGCGCTCACACAGGAAATACAGCATAAGCAGCCGGCCCTCATGCCCGAGCGCTTTCAGGAAATCCGACGCCTCGCGCGCTTCCGCCTGCAAGTCTTCCAGCGGCACGTCAACAGTCGCAGCGCAGGCCACCTCGGGCCGCACTGACAACCTGCCCCTGTCCTCTGCGGACCGGTCAGTTTCGCGATTTTGTCCGTCCGGCATGAATGTTCTCTCTGCCACGCAAGGATGCGTGAACGCCGACCGCCCCTGTTTTGAAGCGACGATAGCACAGGCCGGAAGCGAAACATAGCGCTGCGCGGAGAGAGCGCGGTTTCAGTGTGGTGTTACTGCTTCGGAACCTCTGACACATGGCCCTGTGCTGCAGAGATCATGTCACCAATGTAGGGCCAGAAGAAATCCTCACCCGGAAACCCCGTCAGGCGTTCGATTTCGACACCATCCGGCCCGATCAGGATGAATGTCGGTGTCACAAAGGGTGTGCTGGCCAGCGCAATCCCCTCGGGCAGCGGACCGCGCAACTGCGCGTGAACCAACGGCGCAAGCTGACCTTCCTTCGAGGTCTCGTAGACAGGTGCAATGTCACGATTGAAGACGCGGCAATAGTAGCACCCGGCCTGTTCGATCATCAGTAGCCGCAACTCCTGCGCCACCGCTCCGCCTGCCATGGCCAAGAGAACGGAGAGCGCAATCAGCGGCCTGCGCAGGTGCTGCATCGCAGCGGAAACGGGGGATTGACGCGAGAATATAAACATATGAACAATGTAATATGTTCATGCCTGCGGCGCAACACAATGCATGTGCAACGACGCTCGATTTCAAGGATTATCCCGCATGTTCGATATAAGTTTCGGTGGCGCAGCACTGGCGGGCCTTCTGTCCTTCCTGTCGCCCTGTATCCTGCCGATCGTCCCGTTTTACCTGTGCTATATGGCCGGTCTGTCGATGGCAGAATTGCGCGACGAACAGGGGCTGGCACCGGGTGCACAGAAAAGGCTTGTTCTTGCTTCGATCGCTTTTGCGCTGGGGGTGACAACGATCTTCATGCTTCTGGGCATGGGGGCCACGGCGCTGGGACAGACATTCATCGCTTATCGCGATGTTCTGAAATGGGTCGCGGCGGCGGTTCTGTTCATCTTCGGCCTGCATTTCTTGGGTGTGTTGCGCATTTCGTTGCTGTATCGGCAGGCTCGAATCGAAACTTCGACCGCACCGAAATCTGTGCTGGGATCCTATGTGATGGGGCTTGCCTTCGGCTTCGGCTGGACACCCTGTGTCGGTCCGGCGCTGGCAGCGATTCTGATGATTGCCTCTGGTATGGGCGATATCTGGAAAGGCGCGGCATTGCTGGCGGTTTACGGTCTGGCCATGACCCTGCCCTTCGTGATCGCGGCCCTGTTTGCAAGGCCATTCCTGAACTGGGTCGCGCGTCACCGCAGCAAACTTGCGCATGTCGAGAAGGTCATGGGCGGGATGCTGGTGCTTTTCGCCGTGCTGATTGCGACCGACAGCGTGGCCTATATTGCCGAATGGATGCTCGAAACATTCCCTGCTTTCAGCAACATCGGATAGATTCTGACACAAATGGGAGGATGAAGTGATGATTCGGACCATAGCAACAGCGGCCGTCGCGGCGCTGGCTCTCGCCTTGCCTGCATGGGCCACGCCTGTCGGTGATGACGGGTTGCACAAGCCCGACTGGATCGTAGAGACTTTCCGGGATATGCGCGACGATCTGGAAGACGCAGCGACACAGGGCAAGCGCCTGCTGCTGATGTTTGAACAGCGCGGTTGCATCTATTGCACAAGGATGCACGAGAACGTCTATCCCGACCCTGAAATCAGCCGGATGCTGAGCGAGGATTTCATGGTCATCCAGATCAATCTCTTCGGCAATGTTCCGATCACCGATTTCGACGGCACCACAATGGACGAACGCGACATGGCGCGGCGCTGGGGGGTGGTGTTCACGCCGACGCTGATCTTTGCGCCCGAATCGCCCCCGGAATCGGGAACGATGCGCGAAGCGGCTGTGATGATCATGCCCGGCGCCTTCGAGCGCGGCACCACGCGGTTGATGC
>JAFIEM010000081.1 GCA_020832555.1 Natronohydrobacter sp.
CCCCCCCGGGGGCCCCCAGCCCAAAAAACCCAAAAACCCCAGATAGAGCATCAGGCGGTCGCCCCCCCCCCCCCCCCCCCCCGGGGGGGCCCGCGGCCCCCATTTGCCCCACGACGCCCGTATCGACCGCGCCCAGAAGCGGGACCGAGATATTCGCCAGCACGATCGGCACAGCGATTTTCAGGATGCGCCGATGGCTCGGGCGGTCGTCAGCCATTCTTGCGTTGTGGCATCAGGAAATGGCCCGTCGCCTGCGCGAAAAGTCGCGCGCGATTATCCTGCCAGGCCTCGACATGCACGGAGGCATAGCGCCGCCCGGACCGGTTGACGCGGGCGCGGGCATAGGCATCACGGGGCAGGCCAGTGCGCAGATAATCCACTGTGAAATCAATGGTTTTTGGCAGGCGGGGCAGGTTGTCTGCCATGGCCTCTGGTGTCAGGCGGCCCGTTTCCAGCTCGTCCCAGAGCATCGCCCAGCTGAGTTCAATGATCGCGGTCACTTCCAGAAAGGACGCGATCACGCCCCCATGAATCGCTGGCAGGATCGGGTTTCCGATCAGTTTTTCGGAATAGGGCAGGACAGCGGTCAATTCATCGCCGTGGCGCTCGAACTGGATGCCGAGAAAGCCCGCATAGGGGACCGCGCCGACAAGTGTGGCCAGCGCCGAATCGCGGCGATGTTTCACCTGCTGGACGGGTTCGGGCGCTTTCATGGCTGCTCCTTGCGGTCAAAGGTGAAGGCCCCGGTGGCGGTGGCAACCGGGTTTGCGCTGTCCTCGTCATGGGCTGTCGCGCGCACGAAAGCCACGCGGCGGGTGACATGGTAGCATTCGGCCCGCGCGGTGATCCGCTGACCCGGTGTGGCCGCGCGCATGTAGTCGATGCGCAGGTCAATCGTCGCGGTGCCCAGCGCGCCGGGATAGGACAGCACGGCGGCGCCCCCGCAAGTGTCCATCAGCGCCGAGACGGCGCCGCCATGAATGACCCCGGTTGCCGGATCGCCGACAAACCGCGCGTCCCAATCCATCGAGATCTGCGCGTGCCCCTCGCCGATCTGGTCCAGTCGCATGCCCAGCGCCCGCGCGAAGGGCAGGGCGTTGATGAAATCCTGCGCATCATTTTCCGGCATGTCGCGGCCTCTCGCTGCTGATGGTGCCATATCTGTGCCTGAAACGCACTGATTGGCAAGGCGGGTTGGGTGAATTGCATCTGAGCGCGTCGCGCATTAGCATGCCCGTGCGTTCACACCGGGGAGAGGCGCAACCATGAGTGACAACCGCTTGAGTTTCAAGGAAATGTGCGCGAAATTCGACGTCACGCCACGCACCTTGCGTTACTATGAATATATCGAATTGCTGAGCCCCGAGAAGGAAGGGCGCAATCGCTTCTACACCCCGCGCGAAGTGGCGCGCATGACGCTGATCATGCGGGGGCGCAGATTCGGGTTCAGCCTGGAAGAAATCCGCCAATGGCTTGAAATCTATCAGAAAGAAGGCACCGAGCCGCAGTTGCAGGCTTGGCTCGCGATGGCGGATCGGCAGCTTCTGGCCCTGCGCGAACAGGCGCAGGAACTGGAACACACCATCGCGGATCTGGAAAAACTGCGCAGCGAGGCCGCAAAACTCTTGCCAGAGAGCTGAGAAACGCTGCGTCGCACGGAATTTTGACGCAGCGTTTAACTTTACCTTCACGTCAACATGCCTATCTCTGGTAGCAAGACGCAGCGGCCCCGCCCTGCGCCCCTGATCGGAGGTATGCAACATGCCACAAGACACGAAAACCATCCGCGAGATGTGCGCCGAATTCGGCGTCACGCCGCGCACCCTGCGCTTCTATGAAGCCAAGGAATTGCTGTTTCCGCATCGTGACGGGCAGCACCGGTTGTTCACGCGCCGCGATCAGGCGCGGCTGAAGCTGATCCTGCGCGGCAAGCGCTTTGGCTTCAGTCTGGAGGAAATCCGTCAGCTTCTGGAAATGTATGACCGCGACGACAGCGAATTGAAGCAGTTGCGCAAGACCTATGACATCGCCCGCGCGCGTCTGGCCGATATGGAGCGCCAGCGCGACGAGCTGACGGAGGCGATTGCCGATCTGAAAAAGGAACTCGCCTGGGGCGAAGATGTGCTGCGCAATGCAGACCGCCCCAAGGCTGCAGAATAACGGCGCGGATTGCGTCAGGATTTACGGGAGAGAGACCATGCCAAGCTACAAAGCCCCCACCAAGGACCTGCATTTCGTCCTGCATGATCTGCTGCAGGTCAGCACCTCGGATGTGCCGGGATATGGCGATCTTGAGGCGGATTTCACCTCGGCCGTGATCGAGGAAGCCGCGAAACTGGCGCAGGATGTTCTGGCACCGCTGAACGCAGTGGGCGACACGCAGGGCTGCCGGCTGGAAAATGGCGTGGTTTACACGCCCCAAGGGTTCAAGGCCGCGTTTGACCAGATCAAGGCCGGGGGCTGGAACGGGCTGGATATTCCGGAAGAATTCGGCGGCCAGAACCTGCCCTATCTGATGGGCTCGGCTGTGGGCGAGATCTTTGTCTCGGCCAATATGGCGCTGAACATGTATCAGGGTCTGACGCATGGCGCGATTTCGGCGATCCTCGCGCATGGCTCGGACGACCAGAAGGCGAAATACCTGCCCAAGATGGTCGCGCTCGACTGGACCGGCACGATGAACCTGACCGAGCCGCATTGCGGGACGGATCTGGGCATGATGCGTACCAAGGCCGAACCGCAAGACGATGGCAGCTACAAGATCACCGGACAGAAGATCTTCATCTCGGCGGGCGATCACGACATGGCCGAAAATGTCATCCATCTGGTGCTGGCCAAAGCACCGGGCGGGGGCGAGGGCACCAAGGGCATTTCGCTTTTCATCGTGCCGAAATTCATGGTCAACGAGGATGGCAGCCTTGGCGCGCGCAACGCGGTCTCGGTCGGCAAGATCGAAGAAAAGATGGGCATCCACGGCAATTCGACCTGCGTGATGAATTACGACGGTGCGACCGGCTATCTGATCGGGGATCTGCACAAGGGCATGCGCGCCATGTTCACCATGATGAACGAGGCCCGCATCGGCGTCGGTCTGCAAGGCTATGCCCAGGCAGTGGTCGCCTATGAAAACGCGCTCGCCTACGCGGTGGACCGCCTGCAAGGGCGCGATGTAACGGGCGTGAAGAACCCGGACGGGCCTGCGGACCCGCTGATCGTGCACCCCGATATCCGCCGGATGCTGATGGACCAGAAAAGCTTTGTTGAGGGCGCGCGCGCTTTCACCATGTGGGGCGCCAGCCTTATCGACCGGGCGCATCGGATGGGCGACAAGGAGGCTGACGGGCTGATCTCGCTCTTGACGCCGGTGATCAAGGGCTTCCTGACCGACAAGGGCTTCGAGATGTGTGTGCAAGCCCAGCAGGTCTATGGCGGGCATGGCTATATCGAGGAATGGGGCATGTCCCAATTCGCCCGCGATGCGCGGATTGCGATGATCTACGAGGGCGCGAATGGTGTGCAGGCACTCGATCTGGTGGGGCGCAAGCTCGCGCAGGATGGCGGCAAGCATGTCATGGCCTTCTTTGCGATGGTCAAGGATTTCCTGAAGGAAAATGAAGGCGATGCGCGGCTGGAAGGCTTCCTTGGCCCGCTGAAATCCGCATCGAAGGATTTGCAGGCGGCGGGGATGTTCTTCATGGAACGCGGGATGAAATCGCCCAATGACGCGCTGGCCGGATCGAGCGATTTCATGCATCTTTTCGGCCATGTCTGCCTCGGGCTGATCTGGGCGCGGATGGCGAAAGCGGCCTATGCGGCGCTGGATGCCGGGGCGTCGGATCGGGATTTCTATGAGTCCAAAATCGCGACCGGGCGCTATTACATGGCGCGCCAACTGCCCGCCACGGCCATGCACCTGGCGCGTATTCAGAGCGGGTCCGAGACAGTGATGGCACTGGGCGCGGAGCAGTTCTGAGCCTAGGATCAGGCGGCCGGGATCAGCCCGGCCCGCTTGAGTGCAGAAAGGACGATCCATGCCCAAACGCTTCCGCCTGACCCGCCGCTTCAATGTCGCCATGACCGAAGATGGCTACCGCCGCCTTCGCCGCTTCGCGCAGGAGGCGGGGCTCGACGAAGGCGAGGCGCTGTCCTTCCTGTTCGAGAATTTCGATTCCGTGACGGATGCGGACAATCTCGGCCACAGGCTGCGGTTGTTCAATTCCGAGCTTGAGGCGCGCAAGAAATGAGCGCGGGCCGCCTTCGGCGAGAGTATTTGGGGCAAGATGAAACAGCAAATGCGCCCTGTTCCTCGGCACCCGGCGTCATCAGAACAGGGCGGCTTCACCTTGCGCGGTCATCGGCTCTCCAGCCTGTACCGCAATATCAAAGCTAGCGCGTTAACGTTAATGGCTGATGAATATCTCATGTTTCATCTTGCCAAAAATACTCAAACACACCGGTTGCGCGATTTGGAAACGCGGCTGGCAGGATACAGACAGACTGACCCCAAAAGGGAGGGAACGAGATGACTGAAGCCTATATCTATGACGCGATCCGCACGCCGCGCGGCAAGGGGCGCACTGATGGCAGCCTGCATGAAGTGACGGCGGTGCGTCTGTCCGCAGGTGTGCTCAATGCGCTGAAATCGCGCAGTGATCTGGACACGGTGGCGATCGAGGATGTGATCTGGGGCAATGTGACCCAGGTGGGCGAGCAGGGCGGGTGTCTTGCGCGGACCGCCGTGATGGCGTCTGATTTCGACGAGCAGGTGCCGGGACTGGCGATCAACCGGTTCTGTGCCTCGGGCATGGAAGCGGTGAATATCGCCGCCAATCAGGTGCGTGGCGGTGCCGGGATGGCCTATGTCGCTGGCGGGGTCGAGATGATGAGCCGTGTCGCGATGGGTTCGGACGGGGCGGCGGTTGCGGTCGATCCCTCGGTCGCGATGGAGCGCTATTTCGTCCCGCAAGGGATTGCTGCGGATATCATTGCCACGGAATACGGTTTCACCCGCGACATGGCCGATGCGTTGGCGGTCGAGAGCCAGAAGCGCGCGGTCACGGCTTGGGAAGAGGGGCGCTTTGCGCGGTCGGTCGTGCCTGTGACGGATATAAACGGGCTGACCATTCTGGACCAGGACGAATATATCCGCCCCGGCACGGATATGCAGAGCCTTGGCGGTCTGAAACCTGCCTTCAAGGATATGGGCGAGGTGATGCCCGGTTTCGACAAGATTGCGCTGATGAAATATCCGCATCTGGAGCGGATCGAGCATATTCACCATGCGGGCAATTCCTCGGGGATCGTCGATGGGGCGGCAGGCGTGCTGATCGGCAGCAAGGAATTCGGCGAGAAATATGGCCTTAAGCCGCGTGCGCGCATCCGGGCCACGGCCAAGATTGGCACGGATCCCACGATCATGCTGACGGGGCCGGTCCCTGTCACCGAAAAGATCCTGCGCGACAGCGGGATGCAGATTTCCGACATAGACCTGTTCGAGGTCAATGAGGCGTTCGCTTCCGTCGTGCTGCGATTCATGCAGGCTTTCGAGGTCGAGAGCGACCGCGTGAACGTGAATGGAGGGTCGATTGCCATGGGCCATCCGCTGGGCGCGACCGGTGCCATGATCATCGGCACGCTGCTTGATGAATTGGAGCGCACGGGCAAGGGCACAGGGCTTGCGACACTTTGTGTGGCATCCGGCATGGGTGCAGCCACGATCATCGAGCGCGTGTAAGGGGAGGCAAGGACAATGACCGATTTTCACTATTCCACCGATGCTGACGGCATTGCCACGATTTCTTGGGATATTCCGAACAAGTCGATGAATGTCCTCTCGATGGAGGGTCTGGCGGAGCTTGAGGCGCATATCGATACCGCGCTTGGCGATGAGAGCGTCAAGGGCGTGATCATCACCTCTGGCAAGCCCGATTTCGCGGGCGGCATGGATCTGAATGTCATCGCGAAAATGAAGGAAATGGCGGGCGATCAGCCGCAAAAGGGGCTGTTTGACGGGATCATGTCGATGCACCGCACCCTGCGCAAGATCGAGCGCGCGGGCATGGACCCCAAGACGCTGAAAGGGGCCAAGCCGGTTGTGGCCGCGCTGCCCGGCACGGCTTTGGGCATCGGGCTGGAAATTCCGCTCGCCTGTCACCGGATCATTGCTGCCGACAATCCGAAAGCCAAGATCGGGTTGCCCGAAATCATGGTAGGTATCTTCCCCGGCGCAGGCGGCACCACGCGGCTGGCGCGCAAGCTGGGCGCAATGGGTGCGGCACCTTTCCTGCTGGAAGGCAAGCTGTCGGAGCCGAAGAAAGCGAAATCTGCCGGGATCATTGACGAGGTGGTGCCGGGCGAGGAGTTGCTCGCGCGGGCCAAAGAGTGGGTTCTGGGCGCGAAAGACGCCGATCTGGTCAAGCCCTGGGATGCGAAGGGCTACAAGATGCCCGGCGGCGCGCCTTATCATCCGGCGGGGTTCATGACCTTCGTGGGGGCCTCGGCCATGATCAATGGCAAGACCCAAGGCGTCTATCCGGCGGCCAAGGCGCTGCTCTCTGCGGTCTATGAGGGCGCGATGGTGCCGTTTGACACAGCGCTGAAGATCGAGGCGCGCTGGTTCGTCAATGTGCTGATGAACCCGTCCTCCAGCGCCATGATCCGCTCGCTATTCATCAACAAGGAAGCGTTGGAGAAGGGTGCGAACCGGCCCAAGGTGGACGATGAGAAGGTCCGCAAATTGGGTGTGTTGGGCGCAGGCATGATGGGCGCGGGCATTGCCTATGTCGCGGCCAATGCCGGTATCGAGGTCGTGCTGATCGACGCGGATCAGGCGGCGGCGGAGCGTGGCAAAGGATATTCCGAAGGCATCCTTGACAAGGGTATGAAGCGCGGCAAGGTCACTGAGGCGAAGAAGGCCGAGGTGCTGGGCCGGATCACGCCCACGACCGAGTATGCAGCGCTGAGTGGCTGTGATCTGGTGGTCGAGGCGGTGTTTGAAGACCCGAAAGTGAAGGCCGAGGTGACGACAAAGGCCGAAGCTGCAATTCCTGCAGATGCGATCTTTGCTACCAACACATCCACTCTGCCGATCAGCGATCTGGCGAAAGCCAGCGCGCGCCCGGAGCAGTTCATCGGCATCCACTTCTTCAGCCCGGTGGACAAGATGCTGCTGGTCGAGATCATTCGCGGGCGCGAGACGGGCGACCGGGCCGTGGCCAAGGCGCTCGATTTCGTGCGGCAGATCCGCAAGACGCCGATCGTGGTGAATGATGCGCGCTTCTTCTACGCCAATCGCTGCATCATCCCCTATATCAACGAAGGCATGCGCATGGTGCGCGAAGGTGTGGCACCTGCACTGGTGGAAAATGCCGCCAAGCTGATGGGCATGCCGCTGGGGCCATTGCAACTGGTGGATGAAACCTCGCTTGACCTGGGCGCGAAGATCGCCAAGGCCACGCGCGCCGCGATGGGCGATGCCTATGCCGATGGCGATGTCGATGAGGTGGTGTTCTGGATGGTCGAAGAGGGGCGACTGGGGCGCAAGACCAAGGCTGGGTTCTATGCTTATGACGACGCGGGCAAGCGGCAGGGGCTTTGGTCGGGGCTGGGCGAGAAATTCGACCCCGCCGGCGATCAACCCGATCTGATCGAGGTGCAGCACCGGCTGATGTTCGCGCAGGCGCTGGAAGCCGTGCGCGCGCTGGAAGAAGGCGTGCTGACCGACATTCGCGAAGGCGATGTCGGTGCGATCCTTGGCTGGGGCTTTGCGCCCTGGTCGGGCGGGCCATTCTCATGGCTCGACATGCTGGGCGCGCCCTTTGCGGTCGCAGTCTGCGACGATCTGGAAGCGCGCTTCGGGGCACGGTTCAAGGCACCCGCCCTGCTGCGCGAGATGGCACAGAGCGGGAAGAGTTTCTATGCCAGCCGTGCTTCGATGGCGGCATAGGTTTCGTCAATGCTGCTCTCGGCGAAAGCCGGGGGCAGCGGTTTCGATGCGGGCTGGACCAGACGGCGAAGTTCGGCAGCGGGCAGACGAGGATAGGTCTCGCTGGTCCCTGACGACAGCGCGGCGATGGGCGAGAAACACCCCTCGGTGCTGGACACGGCGAGCAAACCGCCATTGCTGTAGAGGATTTCTTCCCGTTCGAAGGCCAGCATCACAACAGTGATTTTCGTTGTGAAACTCGCTTTGTGAATGCCCTTGTAGCCGTCAAGCATATGCGCCGGGATCAGAACGAACGGATCCCCGTAGCGATCTTCGGCCTCGTCCAGTTCAATGACAACTTCCTGCATGGGCAGGATTTGCATGTCCTGCCGATTTCCGAGCACACCTGCGGGCACATGCATGAGATGGCTCTTGCGATCCGGCAGGATCTTGGGGTCGATCTCGACTGTCTGGATGGCCCGGACAGGCTGTGCTCCGTGATCGAAGGTCAGCACGGTATCGCCTGCAAACAGGCTTCCGGCTGGCCGCCAGCCATTCTGCGTGGCGATAAATGTGTCTGACTGCAGGCCGGTTTCGCGCAGTCTTGTCATCGTGGCCCAAGGCATGGCCTTGTCAAAGCTCAAGGTCTCGATCTGTTTCTTCACACCGTCAAAGCTGCAGGAACGCGCAGCGAACAAATTTACTGAAGAGGCGATATCCAGCATGGCATTCCCTTTCTTCAGTGAACGGTGGGTTTTGTCCCTTTGCCGTTCAGGTTGCCTGTGACTCAACCTTAACAAGTGTTAAATGGCGAAAAATGGAAACAATCTGGACATTTTGAAGGCGCGCAGCATTATGTTGCTGATAGGCATATCTTTGTAATCTTGTGTCCTGCATGGTCTTTCTGAGACTGACGGCGCATCGGTTCGAAAGAGGTCAGTCAGGGAGGACGTGATGGGGTGGTTGTCGGATGAAACGGGTCTGGAGAAATGCGCGGCCAATCATGTCGCGCTCACACCCTTGTCGCATCTGCGGCGGGCTATGGATCTCTTCGGTCATCGCGAGGCTGTGGTGCATGGCAAGACCCGGCACAGCTATGCCGAATATGGCGCGCGCGTCACGCGGCTGGCCTCGGCGCTTGCTGCGCGCGGGGTCAGGCCGGGGGATGTGGTCGCAACCCTTCTGCCGAACATTCCCGCACAGGCCGAGGCGCATTTCGGCGTGCCTGCCTGCGGGGCGGTGCTGAACACGATCAACACGCGGCTGGATGTGGATACGGTCGCCTATATTCTGGATCATGGTGCCGCGAAGATCCTGCTTGCCGACAGCGCCTTTCTTGACCTTGCGCGCGCGGCTTGCGCGGCGCTGGACACCCCGCCCGAGATCATCGAGGTGGCGGATGCCGAGGCCGGTTTCACGGCCTCGGGGGCGCATACGGAGTATGAGACGCTGCTGGATTCGGGTGATGCGTCCTTCGCCTGGGTGCTGCCGCAGGATGAATGGGAAAGCCTTGCGCTGAACTATACCTCGGGCACGACCGGGCGGCCCAAAGGCGTGGTCTATCATCACCGTGGGGCCTATCTGATGACCATGGGCACGGCCATCGCGTGGGAAATGGGTCTTTATCCGCGTTATATGACCATCGTGCCGCTGTTTCACTGCAATGGCTGGAACCACACCTGGATGCTGCCCATGCTGGGTGGCACGCTGATCTGCTGCCGCGATATCACGGCGAAGGCGATGTATGATCTGATCGCCGATGAGAAGGTCAGCCATTTCGGGGGGGCGCCCATTGTGCTGAACGCGCTGATCAATGCCCGCGACGCGGAACGGCGCAGCTTCGATCATGTCGTGCAGGTCTATACGGCGGGGGCGCCACCGCCTGCGGCGATTCTGGCGGCGATCGAGCCTTTGGGCTTTCATGTGACACAGGTTTACGGGCTGACCGAGACCTATGGCCATGTCACCGAATGTCTGTGGCGGGCTGAACACTGGGATGCGCTGGAGGACGAGGAGCGCTATGCCATCAAGGCGCGCACTGGTGTTGCCATGCCGATGATGGAGGAAATCACGGTTCTGGACCCTGAAACGCTGCAACAGGTGCCGCGCGATGGGGTGTCGCTGGGCGAGGTGATGCATCGCGGGAATTGCGTGATGAAGGGCTATCTGAAGAACCCCGAGGCCACGCGCGAGGCATTCGCGGGCGGCTGGTTCCATTCCGGCGATATCGCTTTTCAGCATCCTGACGGCTATATCAAGATCGCGGACCGGGCGAAGGATATCATCATCTCGGGCGGCGAGAATGTCTCGTCGGTCGAGGTGGAGGACGTGTTGATGAAACACCCCGCCGTAGGGCTGGCGGCGGTGGTGGCGCTGCCGGACGAGAAATGGGGCGAGGTGCCCTGCGCCTGTATCGAGCTGAAATCAGGGGCAGAGGTGAGCGAGGCCGAGTTGATCGCCTTTTGTCGTGAACGTCTGGCCGGGTTCAAGACCCCCAAACGGGTGGTGTTTCTGGAATTGCCCAAGACCTCGACCGGAAAGATACAAAAGTTTGAACTGCGCACGCAGGTCCGGGCGATGTGACTGCTGGTCTTGTGGGCGTTGCTGCTGTAATGTTTGCACAAGAAAAACAAGATGCAGGCAAGCGGCATGACCGCGCTCGACAAATACAGTAAACTCGAAGGTCCGGGCCTCTGGGCTGCCGCGCGCGATGAGCAGCGCCGCGAGGTGCTGGTCAGTTTCGGCGATGCCAGTCTGGTCATCATGGACAGCCGCAGCCTGCAAGTGCTGAGCCACTGGTCGCTGCCTGCGGTCGAGCGGCTCAATCCCGGCAAGCGGCCCGCGCTTTTCAGTCCCGAAGGCGATGACGGCGAGATTCTCGAACTTGACGACGACTGGCTGATCGAGGCGCTGAAAGTGGTGCAGGGCGCGCTGCGCCCGCCGCGAAGCCTGCTGTCGCGGATGCGCAGGCCGATCATGGCGGCGCTGGGGTTGGGCATGGTGCTCGTGGTGAGTGTGATCGTGCCGCCCGCGCTGGTGTCGCATACGGCTTCGGTGGTGCCAATGGCGAAACGGGTCGAGCTTGGCGACAGGCTGCGCGCCGATCTGCGGCAACTGGGCGCGCGGGAATGCGTCAGTTCCTATGGCGAGTCTGCACTGGCCAGCCTGCAACGCGCATTGTTCCAGAACCCGGCGCAGATTGTCGTGATCAGGGGGCTGCCGCTGGAACAGCCGCGCGTCCAGCATGTGATGGGGCGGTATTTCCTGGTCGATGCGCGTCTGCTGGAAGAGGCCGAGAGTGCCGAGGCGCTGGCCGGGGCCATTCTGATGGCGGCGCAGCGTGGGACGGATGACGACCCGCTGCGCTCGCTCTTGCGCCATGCGGGGGTGATCGCGACCTTCCGGCTGCTGACCTCGGCGGAATTGCCGGAAAGTTCGACGCGGGGCTATGCGGCGGCTGTGATGCGCGCGACCCCGGTGCCGCCGGCGCTTGACCCGCTGCTGGAGCGTTTCGCGCGGGTGGGGCTGTCCACACGACCGCTGGTGGATAACCCGACCGTGCTGGACCCTGCCATACCGACACTGGGTGACGCGATGCGCAGCAAGGATCCGATGGCGGGCGAGCCGCCCGAAGCCGCGCTCCTGAGTGACGGGCAATGGATCAGCCTGCAGAATATCTGCGACAGTTGAGCGCGTGTGTAAGGTGCGTGCTGTAGCACGCACCCTACGACAAGACCTCAGGCCAGCATCGTGATCGGATTTTCGAGCAGGCTTACGACCTGTTGCAGGAATTCCGCCCCGAGCGCCCCGTCGATCACACGGTGATCGACCGAAAGCGTCATCGACATGACCGTGGCCACCGTCACCGCGCCATCCTTGCCGATGACCGGTTTCTTGATGCCAGCCCCCACAGCCAGGATCGAGCCATGCGGCGGGTTGATCACGGCGTCGAAATTCTCGACCCCGAACATGCCGAGATTGGAAATCGCCATCGACCCGCCGACATATTCATGCGGCGCAAGCTTCTTGTTGCGTGCACGGCCCGCGAGATCCTTCATCTCTGCCGAAAGTGCGGACAGCGATTTCAGATGCGCGTCTTTCAGGACCGGGGTGAACAGCCCGCCTTCGACCGCGACAGCAACGGCCACGTCTGATGGCTTGAGGCGCAGCATCCGGTCGCCCGCCCAGACGGCATTGCAGCCCGGCACGGCTTGCAGCGCCATCGCGCTGGCCTTGATGATGAAGTCATTGACCGAGAGCTTCACGCCACGGCTTTCCAACTGCTTGTTCAGATCGGCGCGGAAGGCCATCAGCGCATCAAGCTGCACCTCGCGACGCAGGTAGAAATGCGGGATGGTCTGCTTGGCCTCGGTCAGGCGCGCTGCAACCGTCTTGCGCATCCCGTCAAGTGCCACTTCCTCATAGTCGCGACCTTCATACATGCGCGCGATCTGATCGGCGCTCGGGCCGCTGGCCATGGCGGCTTTCGCGGGCGCGGCGGCTGCGGGGGCGGCAGGGGCCGCGCTTTGCGCAGGCGCGCTCGAGGGCTTCGCATCCGCCACATCGGCCTTGACGATCCGGCCATGCGGGCCAGAGCCGCTGATCTGGCTCAGATCAAGACCTTTCTCGGCTGCGATCCGGCGCGCAAGCGGTGAGGCGAAGATGCGGGTGCCATCCGCGCGCGGTGCGCTGGCCGGGGCCGGGGGAACGGGCGCAGCGGAGCCCCCTTCGGGGGCCGCCTTCGCGCCCGTGTCGGCTTTCGCCTCCGGCGCTGCCGCAGAGGATGTGCCGATAGCGTCGGCGCTTTCGCCTTCGGCCAGCAGAACTGCGATGGGGGTGTTGACTTTTACCCCATCCGTGCCGGCGTCGATCAGGATCTTGCCGACGACGCCTTCATCGACGGCTTCAAATTCCATCGTGGCCTTGTCGGTCTCGATCTCGGCAATCACGTCGCCTGACGCAACGGTATCACCTTCCTTGACCAGCCATTTCGCGAGTGTGCCCTCTTCCATGGTGGGGGACAGGGCGGGCATCAGGATTTCTGTTGGCATCGCTCTCGCCCTCCCTTAGCGATAGGTGACTTTGCGGGCGGCTTCGACCACTTCATCGGTCGTCACCAGCGCAAGTTTCTCAAGATTGGCCGCATAGGGCATCGGCACATCCTTGCCCGTCAGATTGATCACCGGCGCGTCCAGATAATCAAACGCCTTCTCCATCACGACAGAGGTGATGTAATTGCCGACAGACCCTTGCGGGAAGCCTTCCTCGACCGTGATCAGACGGTTGGTTTTCATCACCGAGGCGAGGATCGCATCCGTATCCATGGGCCGGATCGTGCGCAGGTCGATCACTTCGGCGCTGATCCCGTCCTTGGCCAGACGTTCTGCCGCCTCCAGCGCATAGGTCATGCCGATGCCGAAGCTGACGATGGTGACGTCAGAGCCCTCGCGCCAGATCCTGGCCTTGCCGAAGGGGATGGTGAAGTCATCGAGCACCGGAACCTCGAAGCTGCGGCCATAGAGGATTTCGTTCTCCAGAAAGATCACCGGATTCTGGTCGCGGATCGCGGTTTTCAACAGGCCCTTCGCATCGGCTGCCGAATAGGGCATGACGACTTTCAGACCGGGAATTTGCGCATACCATGCCGCGTAGCACTGGCTGTGCTGTGCGCCTACACGTGCCGCCGCACCATTCGGGCCACGGAACACGATCGGACAGCCCATCTGGCCACCGGACATATAGAGCGTCTTGGCCGCAGAGTTGATGATATGGTCAATCGCCTGCATCGCGAAGTTGAAGGTCATGAATTCGACAATCGGGCGCAGACCGCCAAAGGCCGCGCCGACGCCGATCCCGGCAAAGCCATGTTCGGTGATGGGCGTGTCGATCACGCGTTTCGCGCCGAACTCGTCCAGCAGACCTTGGGTGATCTTGTAGGCGCCCTGATATTCGGCGACTTCCTCGCCCATCACGAAGACTTCTTCCGTGCTGCGCATTTCTTCGGCCATCGCGTCGCGAAGCGCCTCGCGCACGGTCTGGTTCTTCATCGCCGTGCCTTCGGGCCAGTCGGGCGAGGTGTCGGCTTTGGGGGCTGCCGGAGCCGGGGCGGCGCTGGCGGGGGCCGCAACCTTGCCTTCGCTGTCATTCAGCGCGGCGGGGGCAGGTGCGGTTTCCGCCTTGGCCCCTTCTGCGGGCACGTCTTCGCCTTCGGCGACCAGAACGGCGATAGGGGTGTTCACCTTCACGCCTTCGGTACCTGCGGCCACGAGGATCTTGCCGATCACGCCGTCATCGACGGCTTCAAATTCCATCGTCGCCTTGTCGGTCTCGATCTCGGCCAGAATATCGCCGGATGCGACCTTATCGCCTTCCTTCACGAGCCATTTTGCCAATGTGCCTTCTTCCATCGTGGGCGAGAGGGCGGGCATCAATACTTCGGTTGCCATGTTTGTTCTCCTCCCAGAGCCTTACGCGTAAATATCCGTCCAGAGTTCCTCAAGCGCAGGCTCAGGGCTCTCTTTCGAGAATTCGGCGGCCTCGTTCACGATGGCCTTGATGTCTTTGTCGATAGTCTTGAGGTCTTCCTCGGTCGCGTGCTTGCCCTGCAAAAGCAACTCGCGCACATGCTCGATTGCGTCGCGCTCCGAGCGCATTTTCTGCACTTCGTCGCGGGTGCGGTACTTGGCCGGGTCCGACATGGAATGGCCGCGGTAGCGATAGGTCATCACTTCAAGGATATACGGCCCCTTGCCCGCGCGGCAGTGGGCCACCGCCTTTTCGCCTGCGGCCTTGACCGCCAGCACATCCATGCCGTCGACTTCCTCGCCCTTGATCCCGTAGGCCGCACCGCGTTCCCACAGCGAGGGGGATTTTGTCGCGCGCTGGACCGATGTGCCCATAGCGTATTTGTTGTTCTCGATCACGAAGATCACCGGCAGATCCCAGAGCATCGCCATATTGTAGGTCTCATAGACCTGGCCCTGATTGGCCGCGCCATCCCCGAAATAGGTGAAGGTGACGTTGTCATTGCCTTTGTACTTGTCGCTGAAGGCCAGACCCGCGCCCAGCGGCACCTGCGCGCCGACAATTCCATGGCCGCCGTAGAAATGCTTCTCTTTCGAGAACATATGCATCGAGCCGCCCTTGCCCTTGG
>JAFIEM010000082.1 GCA_020832555.1 Natronohydrobacter sp.
GGGGGCGGCAGCCCCCCTGCCTTCCTTGGAAAACCCGTCAATTCACCGGGCAGGGACCGTCGGATGCAGCATCGGGTGCCCAGCAGGGCGCCTCGGCCTCATTGATCAGGCGCCGCAGCGCTTCGGCTTGGTCGTCCAGCACCGCACGGACGGGCTGACGCGCCAGCACGATCCGCTCGAAAGTATCGGCATAGATCTGGTTGAACTGCCCGCCCAAAGCCCCCAGACCCACCGGCAGCAATGCAGGCAGCGCGTCATCCGCGCCCGACATGGCCGAAATCGCGGCCCCTGCGGCCTGCACCGAAGGCGGCATGTCCCCCGGCAGTTCCACATCGATCACCGGGAAGAAGTTGGTCGCGCGCAATGTGGCAATCTGGGTTTCCGGCTCCAGAAGGTAAGTCACCAGCGCAAGCGAGGCCTCCATATCCGGCGCAGTCGCGGGCACGGCCACCCCCGCCAGAACCGGCATGAAGCCACGGCCCGCAGGGCCAGCGGGCGCGGGGAAGGCCACGAAATCATCCGGGCGCTGGTTGAACGCATCCGCCAGCCGCGCCGTGTGATCGAACACCACCCAGGCATCGCCCGAAATCAGTTGCTCCTGCATGAAGCTGAAATTGGTCGAGGCCGGGTTGGTATGCTCCCAAAGCGCCAGAAACGCCTCCCAGGCCTGCTCTGCCGCCTCGGAGCGGAACTCGCTGACCATCGACCCGGTATAGGCCGGCAGCAGATAGCCTTGGAAGAAACGGTGCTTCAGCCCCTGCGGCCCGGCCGGAAAGCCGAAACGCGGCTCACCCGTGGCCTCATGCATATTGGCTGCCCAGGCGATCAGATCATCATAGCTCAGCGCCATCAGATCCGCGCCTTCGGGCAGATGCTCCAGCGCGTCGCGATGCGCGGCCATCACGAAACTGGCCTGCATCCAGGGGATGTATTTCTGCTCTCCCGTGCCCAGCTTGCCCAGTTCGACAAAACCGGGCGCGACCGCGCTGATATCGACGCCCGACAGATCGGCCAGCCCGTCGGACAGCGGCGTGAAATTGCCATGCAACGCGCCCAGAACCCCGATACGCCCGGACCCGGCCTGCAATTCGGCCTCGACCCGCGTCTGCCAGGGGCCTTCATCCGAGGGCTCGAAACTGACCGCACCATCAAAACCCGACAACACCTGCTCGCGCATGGCCTGGGTTTCTTCGATCGGGCGGGCCTGCGTAGACCAGAACAGGGTCTCGGCGGCCAGAGATGTCGAAATTAAAGCGCTTGCAGTGGCAAGAAAGGCAAGTTTCAGTCTGGATTTCATCTGATAGTCCTCCCGTTTTGGTATTTTTGCGGGCTTACGCCTGTGGCGCAGGCCCATGCGATTGCCGCAACACAAGCTGCGGCGTCAGCAACCGCGAAACATGCGGCGCATCAGGCGCGGCAATCCGCGCCAGCAGCATTGCCGCCAGTTGCGTGGCGCAATCGGCAATGCAGGCATCGAAAGTGGTCAGCCCCGGCGTGACATGCCGGGCAGAGGGGATATTGTCGAAGCCGATGACTGACAGATCCTGCGGGATCGACAGGCCCTGCGCCTGCGCTGCCGCCATCAGATCCAGCGCCAGACCATCGGCAATCGCCAGAATCGCGGTCGGACGCTCCGGCCCGGCCAGCAGGTCCGCAATCGCGCGCGCCCGTCCATCCGCGTCGTAGCGCGCACAGGAAACATGGCGCAGCGACAGACCCGGATCGGCCTTGGCCGCATAGGCGGCGCGCAAGCCGTCCTCGCGCAGCGCCCGGAATGTCAGCGGATCGTCGATGCTCAGCACCCCGAACCGCCGATGACCCAGAGTGTAAAGCAACTCGAAGGCTTCCGCGAAAGCCGCCCGCCCATCCGTGTCCAGCCAGCTATAGCCCGTCTCGTCCGCGCCCAGACGCCCATGCGCGACAAAGGGAACGCCGCGCGCGCGCAGCAGCGCCACGCGCGGATCGTCGCGCTCGATGCGGCTCAGGACAATGCCATCCACCCGCCCGGAAGTCACCAGATGCTCCAGATGGCGCAGTTCCGATCCGTCGCGCGGCACGGCTGACAGCAGCAATTCCACATCCTTGGCAGCAAAACCCTCGGTCAGGGCGCTGACAAACTCGCCAAGGAAAGGGTCCGCCAGACCCCGCCCGCGCAGCGGCAGCAGGAAGCCGACAAAACCCGACCGCCCCGAGGCCAGCGCCTGCGCCGCGCGATTGGGCACATAGCCCAATTCGCGCGCGGCCCGCGCGACGCGATCACGGGTGCTGCGGGCAATCGCTTCATGCTGTGCCAGGGCCCGCGAGACGGTCGCAGGCGACAGGCCCAGATGGCGCGCCAGATCTGACAGCGAATTCGCCTTGCCCATGATTCGACCTCTCCCTGAGTCGGTAATTAAAGCGCTTTAAAGATTCATGCAAGCGCTTTAAAATCGGGAAACTATAGGGCATAGCCACGTTTGGCCCATGTCACGCAAGCGACTTGGCAATCAGCGACAGCGAGGGGGCGCGGTGGAAGCTGAAACGCCTCACATATACAAGCCGCAGGGCCTGACTGAGAAGCGTCTGCACCTGCGGCAGCGTTATTCAACGCAACAGCCCCGCACCCAAGGGGGCGGGGCTGTCATAACCGATTACGATGATCCGTCAGAAGCGATAGGCGATCCCGATCCGGGCTTCAGTCGTTCTCAGCTTCGCCCGAGAAGGAACGGTGCCTCCTGGCAATGCGCCGAAACTTGCGGTCCCGTAATTGCTGTGGCGCAGATCAGCACGCAGGTTCCAGCCAGCTTGCAGCGCATGCTCAACGCCGATGCCGACAGTCCAGCCAGTCCGGGTCCCTTTGACGGAATCCTGCTCCACTCCAAAAAAGTCCCAGGACAAGCGGTAAGACGCATGGCTGACACCGGCCGCAACGAAAAACAGTGTCCGGTCCATGGCCAGACCGGCCCGCGCCGTCAAAGCTGCCGTCGATCTGATCCGCGAATGCCCGACAACATTACCTGGCGGATTGGCCAAAGCGCCATTGCTGAATCGATAATCGTCACTCCCGCGGGCGCGCGCAGTATTGAACTCTGCTTCGACGCCGAACACCATATTGCCCGCGCCATGCCAGTTATAGCCGCCGTAGACCCCGCCAATCATGCCGGACGGCTTCGGTCTGAAATATTGATCCCCCAGACTTGGAAAGCTCCAGCGATGCGAACCACTCATGTAGCCCAGTTGAACACCGGCGTAAGCCCCGGTCCAGTTGAATGCTTGCGGTGCTGGCGCGGCAGGGACATGTGTAGGCTGCTGCGAATAATTTCCGGCAAACCCGGCTGTTGCGGCCATTGTTGCGATAGAGGTAATAGCGAGAAGCTTCTTCATGGCGCAATCTCCCGTGATGGCCAGATACTTGAAAATGCAGGAAAAACAAGCGTCAACTCGGTGCACTTACTGCGACAGTATGAAGGAATTCACGATTATTTTACGGCCAATTGGTCAATGTGGCAAGCTATTTGACCTAGAGTCAACTTTTGCCGTTCAGACCCCGTTCAGGTCTTGCCCGGATCGTTTTTGCACATCCCGTATGGCAGGGTCGGGGCGTTGGGCAAAGGCTGTATGGAAACCGTCGGGACAAGGGTCAGAAACAGCGGGATTGCGACGCTCCCTGTCCCAGCGGCTCTGACCGCAAAATCGTTCTGGACCGGCCTTGGCCCATGCTGTGAGGAAGGATTCGCATGGTGAAGCGCGTGGCATCGTCACAAGAAAAGCACTGAGTCAGGCTCAACCCGCCCTCTGCTGCGTCCCTCACCCAACGCGCCCCCCCGTCGCCTCGGTCACGCCCTGCGCCGCGCGCTTGACCATCGCGCCCACCTCTTCCGCACGTTCCAGTGACAGCCGGAAAACCGGGCCGGAAATCGACAGCCCCGCCACCGCGCGCCCCTGTGCGTCGAAAATCGGCGCAGCAATGCAGCGCATCCCCTCGGTGCGTTCCTCATTGTCGATGGCATAGCCGCGATTCCGCGTCGCGATCAGGTCGCGCTCCAGCGCCTCTGCATCGGTCAGCGAACAGGGCGTGAACCCCCGCAAGCCCCGTGCCATCACCTCGGCCAGCCGCAGCATCGGCATATGTGCCAGAAGCGCCTTGCCGATCCCCGAGACATGCATCGGGCTGCGCGTGCCGGGCGGGAAAAAGGCGCGGATCGCCTCATGCGTCTCGACCTGCGTCAGGAACAGCACCTCGCCGCGATCCTCGATCCCCAGATTGGCGGTCTCGCCGGTTTCGCGCATCAGACTTTCCATCGCGCCCCGCGCGCGGTCGGCCAGTTTCGTACGCCGCAGAAAGGCTGACCCGGTGCGAAACGCTCCCGCACCGATATGCCAGCGCTGGCTCTCGGGTTCCAGTTCGACGAAGCCGTGACTCTGAAAGGTGGTCAGCACCCGGTAGGCGGTCGCGGCGGATTGGTCGGCGGCCTGCGCAAGCTCGGTCAGGGTCAGGCCGTTCGACTCTGCCACCACTTCGAGAATCGACAAGGCCCGGTCAAGTGACTGGACCGTGTTCTGCTCGGTCTTGTCATGGAAGGCACGCGGGCGGCCACGGGGGCGGGGATCAGACATGGGGACTCCATTTTTGCGGCGCAGCGAAAAACGATTTCACAGGATGAAAAACAAAAAGCCGTTTCGGATCAAACTCTAGCGTGCTTTTTTCATCCTGTAAAAAATAATTTCAAAAAAATTGCTCGGGTGAGGAACGCCGGGTAATGTGTTGGAAATCAAGGGAGGAGTTGCCCCATGTCCATGCAGAACCCCGTCTTTATCCCCGGTCCGACCAATATCCCCGAGGAGATCCGCAAAGCCTACGACATGCCCACGCTGGACCACCGTTCGCCCAGTTTCGCGCGCATGTTCAAACCCGCTGTGGCCGGGGTCAAGCGCGTGCTAAACCTTTCAGAAGGCGAGATAATTATCCTGCCTTCGACCGGCACTGGCGGCTGGGAAGCCGCGATCACCAACACGCTTTCTGCCGGTGACACGGTTCTGGCCGCGCGTTTCGGCATGTTCAGCCATCGCTGGATCGATATGTGCCAGCGCCACGGCCTGAAAGTGCAAGTCATTGAAACTGCTTGGGGAAATGGCGCGCCGCTGGCTGAAATCGAAGCCGCGCTGCGGGCCGATACCGAGGGCAAGATCAAGGCAGTTCTGGCCACCCATAACGAGACCGCCACCGGCGTCAAATCCGACATCGGCGGAATCCGCAAAGCAATGGCCGCCGCCGGACATGACGCTTTGTTCTTCGTGGATGGCGTGTCCTCCATCGGCTCCATGCCTTTCGACATGGCGGGCTGGGGCGTCGATATCGCGGTCGCCGGATCGCAGAAAGGCTTCATGCTGCCTGCGGGTCTCGCGATCCTTGGAGTATCGCCCAAAGCGTTGAATGCAATGGAAAAAGCGACCCTGCCACGGACCTTTTTCGACTTCCGCGACATGCTGAAATCCTATGCGGCAGGCGGCTATCCCTATACGCCCGCCGTGGGTCTGATCGCGGGTCTGGCGAAGGCGATCGAGCTGTTGGAGGATGAAGGGCTGGAGAATGTCTATGCCCGTCATCACCGCTACGCAGAAGCGACTCGCCGCGCAGTTGCTGGCTGGGGGATGCGCCCCTGCGCCGCGACCCCGGATCTCTGTTCCGACACCGTGACCGCCGTTGTCGTGCCCGAGGGTTGCAATGGCACCGATCTGGTGCAACTCGCCGCGTCGAAATATGGCATGGCTTTTGGTGTGGGTCTGGGCGAGGTTGCTGGAAAAGTGTTCAGGATCGGGCATTTGGGGATGCTGACCGATGCGATGCTGCTGTCCGGTCTGGCTGTGGCCGAGATGTGCATGGCCGATCTGGGCTGGAAGGTGAAGCTTGGGTCCGGGGTGGCTGCAGCGCAGGACTATCTGCGCAACTCCAGCAATGATGCCCTTGCGGAAGCGGCGTGATGGGGGCTTTGCCCCCGTCGCCAAAGGGGCGACTCCCCCAGGATATTTGGACAAGACTGAAAGACTGCAGGCCATGAAGGACGTGACCGAAATGTATATCCCGACCTATGATGATGTGCTGGCCGCGCATGAGCGGATCAAGCCATTCATCCACCGCACACCGGTTCTGACGTCGAGTTATTTCAATGACTTGACCGGGGCAGAGCTGTTCTTCAAATGTGAGAATTTCCAGAAGGCAGGCGCGTTCAAGGTGCGCGGGGCCTCGAATGCCGTGTTTGGCCTTTCGGATGAGATGGCCGCCAAGGGGGTTGCCACGCATTCGAGCGGCAACCATGCGCTGTCGCTGAGCTACGCAGCGGGTCGGCGCGGGATTCCCTGCCATGTGGTCATGCCGCGCACAGCGCCGCAGGCGAAGAAGGATGCGGTGCGCGGCTATGGCGGGATCATCACCGAATGCGAGCCCTCGACCACATCGCGCGAGGCTGTTTTCGCCGAAGTGCAGGCGGCGACCGGGGCGGAATTTGTCCATCCTTACAATGACCCGCGGGTGATTGCGGGGCAGGCGACCTGTTCGAAAGAGTTGCTGGAACAGGTCGAGGGGCTCGACGCTGTGATCGCGCCGATTGGCGGGGGCGGGATGATCTCTGGCACTTGCCTGACGCTCTCGAACATCGCGCCGCAGGTGAAGATTTACGCGGCCGAGCCCGAACAGGCGGATGATGCCTATCGCAGTTTCAAGGCGGGTCATATCATCGCGGATGACGCGCCCAATACGGTCGCGGACGGGCTGAAAGTGCCTCTGAAAGAGCTGACATGGCATTTTGTCAGCAACCATGTGAGCGATATTCTGACGGCCTCGGAAGAGGAAATCGTCGATGCGATGAAGCTGACATGGAAGCGCATGAAAATCGTGATCGAGCCAAGCTGCGCTGTGCCGTTGGCCACGATTCTGAAAAATCGCGACGTTTTTGCCGGCAAGCGGGTCGGCGTCATCATCACCGGCGGCAATGTCGATCTGGACGCGCTGCCCTGGATCAAGGCGTAAGGAGACAGGACCATGAATGCACCAACCAGATTTGAAGACCTGGAAGTGGGTTACGATGTGCCCGCCCTGCCGGGCATGGATGAGGCGGATATCCAGACGCCTTGCCTGATCCTCGATCTTGACGCTTTGGAGCGCAATATCAGGAAGATGGGCGATTACGCCAAGGCGCATGGGATGCGCCATCGTGTGCATGGGAAGATGCATAAATCCGTCGATGTGGCGAAATTGCAGGAGAGCCTTGGCGGCTCTTGCGGGGTCTGCTGCCAGAAGGTCAGCGAGGCTGAGGTCTTTGCGCGCGGGGGCATCAAGGATGTGCTGGTCAGCAATCAGGTGCGCGACCCGGCCAAGATCGACCGGCTGGCGCGTATGCCGAAGCTGGGCGCGCGCACGATTTGCTGTGTCGATGATCTGGCGAATGTCGCCGATCTGTCGGAAGCGGCGGTCCGGCACGGGACGCAGATCGAATGTCTGGTGGAAATCGACTGCGGGGCAGGCCGTTGCGGCGTGACCACGACGCCGGCTGTGGTCGAGATCGCCAAGGCGATTGACGCGGCACCGGGGCTGAAATTTGCGGGCCTTCAGGCCTATCAGGGCGCGATGCAGCATATGGACAGCTATGAGGATCGCAAGGCCAAGATCGATATTGCCGTGGCGCAGGTGAAGGACGCTGTGGACACGCTGAAGGCCGAAGGGCTGGAGTGTGATATCGTCGGCGGTGGCGGCACGGGCAGCTATTATTTCGAGAGCACCTCGGGCGTCTATAACGAGCTTCAATGCGGCTCTTACGCTTTCATGGATGCCGATTACGGGCGCATTCTCGACAAGGACGGCAACCGGATTGATCAGGGCGAATGGGAGAATGCGCTGTTCATCCTGACCTCGGTGATGAGCCATGCCAAACCCGGCAAGGCGATTGTCGATGCAGGGCTGAAGGCGCAGTCGGTGGATAGCGGTCTGCCGGTGATCTTTGGCCGCGATGATGTGAAATACATCAAATGCTCGGATGAACACGGCGTCGTCGAAGATACTGGCAACGTGTTGAAAGTGAACGATAAGCTGCGCCTTGTGCCTGGCCATTGCGATCCGACCTGCAATGTTCATGACTGGTATGTGGGTGTGCGAAACGGCAAGGTCGAAACGCTCTGGCCGGTCTCGGCGCGCGGGAAAGCCTATTGAATAAAGCCTAATGAATTGTGGGGCCCCGAACGGGGCCTCATCTCTCTGAACAGGAAGGAATTTCGCAATGTGGATCGTCCCCGAATCCGCCATCCCCGGTCTTGTCGATGAGCAATCGGCCTTTGACGCCATCGAGGCCACTTTTGCCGCCATGTCGCGCGGTGATGCCTATAACTTTCCCGTGGTGCGCGAGGCGTTGGGCGAGGGGCGGCAATACGGGTTCAAGTCGGGTCTGGACCGGGTCGGCGCGCTTCTGGGTGTGAAGGCGGGCGGTTATTTCCCCGGCAATGCGGATCGCGGCATTCCGAACCACCAGAGCACGGTTTATCTGTTCAACCCGGATAGCGGGAAGCCCACCGCGATGGTTGGGGGCAATCTGCTGACCGCGTTGCGCACGGCGGCGGCGAGTGCCATTTCCATCAAGCACTTGGCGCGGGAGGATGCGAAGGTGCTGGGCATGGTGGGGGCGGGCCATCAGAGCGCGTTTCAGATGCGGGCGGCGGTGCGGCAGCGCAAATTCGAGAAGGTGGTCGGCTGGAATTTCCACCCCGAGATGCTGTCGCGTCTGGCCGATACGGCGGCAGAACTGGGACTGCCGTTCGAGGCCGTCAGCCTTGATGATCTGGGTGCGCAGGCCGATGTGATCATCACCATCACATCGAGTTTTGATCCGATCGTGATGGATGCCCAAGTGCGGCCCGGCACGCATCTGGCCTGTATGGGCACGGACACCAAGGGCAAGCAAGAGGTCGAGGCGGCGATTCTGGGGCGTGCGACGGTCTTTACCGATGAGGTGGCGCAATCGGTCAGCATTGGCGAGGCGCAGCACGCGGTCGCGGCAGGGTTGGTGGCAGATAGCGCGATCACCGAGATCGGCGCGGTCATCAATGGCACGCATCCGGGGCGGTCCAGCGCGGATGAGATCACGCTCTTTGACGGGACCGGTGTGGGGTTGCAGGATCTGGCGGTGGCGTCGGCTGCCGTGGATTTGGCGATTGCCAAAGGGTTGGCGCAAAAGGTGGATTTCTGAGCACTGTTAACATGTTCACGGCTTGACCATCGGGCCGGGCGGGGGTTTAGTCAGGGCAATACTCGTGTCTGACAGTGAAAGACTCTCGCCCGATGTTCCCTGACCCTGACGGCTGCACATGACCGCCTATGCCATTGCCTTCATCCTGCTCGGGGCCTTTGCGGGCGGGTTTGTAAACGGGCTGGCCGGAACCGGCACGGCGCTGTTTGCACTGGGTTTTCTTCTGGTTGCGCTTGATCCGGTCAGTGCTGTGGCAGTGGTCACACTGATGTCGGTCGCCACTGGCATGATGGGACTGTGGGAAGTGCGTGCGGCCTTGCAGGTGAATGTCGCGCGGCTGATGCGGTTCATCCTGCCGGGGTTGATCGGGGTGCCGCTGGGTATTCTGCTGTTGTCCCATATCAACGCCGATATGCTGAAACTCGTGATCGCGGCGCTGCTGGTGCTTTATGGCGGGTTCTTCAGCTTTCGGGCCAATCTGCCAAGGTTCGAGCGGCGTACGCCAGTGCTGGATTCGGGTGTCGGTCTGACGGGTGGAATCCTTGGGGGTATGGCGGGTCTGTCGGGGGCGTTGCCGACGATCTGGTGCTCGATGCGGCCCTGGCCCAAGGCGGAAACGCGGGCGGTGCTGCAACCCTATAATGTCGCGGTGCTGGGACTGACGGCGGGGATGCTCTGGCACCGGGGGGCCTATGACAGTGCGACACTGACGGCGTTTCTGATTGCACTCCCGGTGTCGTTTCTGTCGGCGCGGATCGGATTGCTGGTGTTCCGCCGGGTCTCGGACAATCTGTTCCGGCGGATACTGGTGGGGCTGTCGCTGGCTCTGGGGCTGGGGCTGCTGATCGACGCGATCTGGTGAGAGGGGGCTTTGGATGCTGACTTTCTATTACGCCAAGGGAACATCGGCACTGGCGGCGCATATCCTGCTGGAAGAAGTGGGTGCGCGCCATGACCTGGTCGAAGTGTCGCTGGCGGAGGGCGCGCACAAGACCGAGGCGTTTTTGCGTCTCAACCCCAAGGCGCGCGTGCCGGTGCTGGTCACGCCAGAGGGGGTGATCACGGAGAACCCGGCGATCCTGACCTATATTGCCGCGACCCATCCCGATGCGGGCATGCTGCCCGAGGGCGCTTTTGCGCGGGCCGAGGCGGATGCGCTGAACGCCTATCTTTGCGCGACCATGCATGTGGCCTTCGCGCATAAGTTTCGCGCTGCGCGCTGGGCGGATGACGCGGCGGCGCAAGCGGCGATGGCGACGAAGGTTGCGGACAACCTGGCAGACTGTGCGGCGCTGATCGAGGCGCAGTATCTGCGCGGGCCCTGGGCGCTGGGCGATCAGTTCACGATTTGCGATGCCTATCTGGCGCTAGTCCCGGGGTGGTTGTCGAAGGCCGGGGTGTCGCTTGAAGCCTATCCGAAGCTGGCAGCGCATTGGGCGGGTTTGCAGGCGCGACCGGCAGCAGGGCGGGTGATTGCAGCGCATCAGACGTAAGGTGCGTGCTCAGCACGCACCCTACCTCACGCGACCTGCACGCTCACACGTTGCACGACGTTATTCGCGAACCCGCCCGTGTTGTAGCCCGCCACCAGCGGCTGTGTATTCCCCTCCGCATCCGTCGCGCGGCACGCCAGGTCATGCAGGCCCGGTGTCGCCTCCCACCCGATCTGCCAGCCGGTCCAGGCATAGGTATCCGCGCGGCCAGTCAGTTCGGCCTCGCGCCACTCGCCGTTCAGTAATACCTCGACCCGCGCGATGGGCACACCTGCGCCGGACCATGCGCGGCCTTGCAGCGTCACCTGTCCCGCTTCCATCCAGCGCGCGCGGGTGAACCAGTCGGGCACGCCCGGCGGCTTCATCAGCGATTTGACATGGATGCGGTTGACCGGCGTGCCGGGATCATCAGAATGGGCGCGGAAACGGTAGGTCTCGACCTGTTGAAAGCCGGTGTAGCGGCTCTCCAGAGCTTCGATCTTCGTCAGCCACTTGACCGAGGCCATGCCATACCATCCCGGCACGATGATCCTGAGCGGCGCACCATGTTGCGGCAGAAGTGGTGCGCCATTCATGCCCCAGACCAGCATCACCTCTAGCTCTGCCAGTTCCTGCGGCGTCAGGCTGCGCCCGTAGAAATGTGGCACGCCCTTGTCATAGCCGAAATCCGCGCCGATGAAGGTGAAGTCCTGCACGCTGTCCTTGGGTTGCGCGCGTTCGATCAGGGGCGCAAGGGGCGTGCCGGTCCATTCCGATGTGCCGACCGCTTCATACATCCACGGCATCGAGAGCGGGCGCGGGTCCATGCCTGCACGACCATTGCCCGCACATTCCAGCGTCACGGGCCGGGTGATCTGGGGCTGGGCCATGATCTCGGCCATCGACAGGCTGTAGGGCGCATCAAACGCCCCCTCGAATTCCAGCACGTGCTGATCGGCTGCGATCACCGGCACGTCGAAATGGTTGAGTAGGTAATGCGTGCCAGTGGGGGTGATGTCACAGGACAGAAGTTCCAGCAACGCGCCAGAATTGCGGTTGGCGAGCCCCACCTCGTCGCGGGTGAATTCGGGCACATCCGCGCGCGCGGCACCGGGCTGGAACGGGTTGTCCTTCATCAGATCACTTCCTCCGAGCGGTCATCGCTTTCGCCGTAGCGTTTCAGGACAGCGGGTTTTGTGCCTTCATAGACGCGGGCGATATTCCCGGCGATCTTGGCATTTTCCCGCTCGAACAGGCAATCCCCGTTCAGGTCTGACGCCACGATGAACGGTCCCATCCTGTTGCAGCGAATGACCCACATGGCTTGCGCCAGCCCCAGCTCCTCGTTCCAGTGGACGGCCTCGACCTTTTCCACCCCGCGCCCCAGAAGCGCACCAGTGCCATAGCCAACGGTCGAGAGATAGACCGCCCCATTCGGGACGAAATACTCTTTGTAGTCCTTCGAGGTCATCCCCCCCTTGCCGATGATCAGCTTTGCGCCAGTCTTGGCCATCCATTCGGGCAGCCATTTGGCGAAGCGGAAAGAGGCCGTGGCCGTCACCGCGCCCATGTCGAAAGACCCATCCGCATTGATCCGGGCTGCGGGTGAGCAATGGAAGTTGGCGGCACTTTCCGAGGGCAACTCCATCGGGATATTGGCCTTCTCCTCCAGCGCGCGCATATAGACGCCTTCGCGCGCCGTGTACATTAGCCCGTCCAGATAGACGATATCGCCCAAGCGCAGTTCAGCGATGGCTTCCGGCGTGGGGGTGGTTGAGAGGCGGATTTCGCGGATGCTCATTCTGCGGCCTCCTGAGCGGGTTCCCAATCGACCGTTTCACGGCGCTGATAGTCGGTGAACCAATCCGGGTCCGTGCGGTATTCGACGCGGCCATCGGGGTAAAGGCGCGCAACCGCGCGGCGCGAGGACAGGCAGAAGGCGTGCACCGACATGGGCATCCCGCCTGTATGGCAATAGCCCACTTCAATGTTGCACTGGATGACCATGTTCTTGCCGACAAAGCCCATCGCGCCCATGCCGATGGAATTGCCAAGTTCCTTGAATTCCTCCTCCATCGCGGCGATGCGCGGGTCGGAATTGCGGCTGCCGACTGTGCGCAGGACGGAGGCGCGCTTGCCAAGGCTCATGCAGATATCTTTCGAGCCGCCAAGCCCGATGCCGATGATCGCTGGCTGGCAGGCAAGACCGCGCTTGCCAAAGGCCATCAGACTGTCGAGATAGAACCGCTTGATCCCCTGCACCCCGTCCGAGGGAAAGAGCATCCGGTAATCCGTGCCGAAGAGGCCCCCCTTGTGGACCGTGATCAGGTCGATCCAGTCGCCGCCCGGTTCAAACCCGTATTCGATTTCCGGAGCACCGATGCCGACATTATTGTTGTGATCGGTGCGCCAGAGCGGATGCACGCGGTTGGGGCGCAGCGGCACGTCAAACGTGGCTTTGGCGGTCGCGCGGCGCAGGGCGGCTTCCAGCGCGACCATGCCGCCCTCGACCTGTGCCTCGTTGCCCAGTTTCACGAACCAGCGCGGCACGCCCGTGTCGCCGCACATGGCGCTGCGGTCCTGCTTGGCGGCCTCGTAATTCTCCAGCATGGCCTTGAGGACGAAGGATGACAGGTCGCCATCTTCGGTCGCGGCGGCGCGTTTCAACCCGTCAAGGTAATCCTCGGGGATTTCGATGGCGGCTTTGGCCATCAGGTCTTCTGCCGTGCGCTGGATCAGGGAAAGCGGGATCTGGGTCATTGGGCGGCCACCAGTGTTTCAGGTTCATGGGCGGGCAGGATCGTCTCGCCGGGGCGGACGATGGTGAATTGCACATCCTCTCGCGTGACTTCGACCTGACCAGACAGGCGGGCCACGGTGAAATAGCTGTCCTCCAGCGCGCCGGGTTCGGGGTGGTCCTCGCGGAAATGCGCGCCGCGGGAATTGTCGCGGGCGAGTGCCGCCTTGGCGATGACTTCGGAAATATCGCAGAGCGAACGCAGGTTCAGCCAGTCATGCCATGTCAGGTTGAAGGCCAGATTGTCGGGCGCGACGCCCACATCCATCAGCGCGTCCGAGACCTGCGCGATGCCTTTGAGGCCGCGCTGCAAACCCGCTTCCGTGCGCATGACGCCCACATCATCCCACATGACATTCTGCAACTGCGCGCGCAGCGGCTGCACGAGGTCCGGTTTGCGGGTCAGTGGATGGCAGGCGCGCATCAGTTCCGCTTCCAGCACTGCCTCATCCGGGTCGCGCAAAGCGCCCATGCGGCGAATGTCGCTGCCCATCACATCGCCCGCAATCCCGCCATAAACGGTGGAATTGGCAACCCCATTGCCGCCCAGCCGGTTCGAGCCATGCGCGCCGCCTGCATCCTCTCCGGCGACATAAAGCCCTTCAAGGTCGGTGCGTGTGTCCACATCGACGACCACCCCGCCCATGAAGTAATGCGCGGTCGGCACCACCTCGACCTTGCCAGCGGCCAGGTCAAACCCGCTATCGGCGCAGCGCTTGACCATGCCCGAGAATTTCTTGCGCACATTGTCAGGGCCAAGATGGGCCATCGAGATGAATACGCCCTGTTGCTCGGGATTGTTGGTCTTGCGCATCTCGGCATAGATGCCACGGCTGACCACATCGCGCGTGGCACGTTCGCCCTTGGCGTCATAGTCGAACATGAAGCGTTGGCCGTTGTGGTTGATGAGTTGCCCGCCTGCGCCGCGCAAGCCTTCCTCCAGCACTGTGCCGGTCATGCGGGTGTGATCGCCCGCAAGCAGGCCCGTGGGGTGAAACTGCACCATTTCCATATCGCGCAGCGGCAGACCTGCGCGCAGCGCCATCGCCAGCCCGTCCATCGTCTTGTCACCACTTGGCGTGTGGTATTTGTACATGGTCGGCCCGCCGCCCGTGGCCATCAGCACGGTCTTGGCGCGCACAAAGCGGAAGCGGCCAGTGCGCATGTCGATCATCAGCACCCCCGAGAGCGCCGATCCGTCCTTCGTCGGGATCAGCCCGATGGCACGATGTTCCTGCAATTTCTCGACCGGGCGCGCGAGCACGGTTTCCATCAGCCGGTTGATGATCTCGATCCCCGTCAGATCGCCCTTGT
>JAFIEM010000083.1 GCA_020832555.1 Natronohydrobacter sp.
AGCGGGCGCACGCCCGAATAGGTCCAGACCACATCGGCGGGCGTGACCGGGCGCTGGAAATACTGGCTGGCGAAATTGCACAGGTAATCGCGCTCTTGATCCGTGCAGACCGGGGCGCGGCAGGGGTCGTCATGTTCGGCATCAGTGGTGCCGATCAGGGTGAAATCCTGTTCATAGGGAATGGCGAAGATGATCCGCCCATCGGTACCCTGAAAGAAATAGCATTTGTCATGGTCATAGAGGCGTGGCGTCACGATATGGCTGCCGCGCACCAGTCGCACATTCTCGCGGCTGTTGAGGCGCAACTTGCCGTGGATCACATCGCCCACCCATGGCCCGGCGGCATTGACCAGCATTTTCGCGCGCAGGGTCTTTGTTTCCCCGTCTTTTCTGACCGTGACCTGCCAGAGACCACCCTCCACGGCGGCAGACACAACCTCGGTGCGGGTTTCGATGCGTGCGCCGCGCGCCTGCGCATCGCGGGCATTCAGTACGACAAGCCGCGAATCCTCGACCCAGCAATCAGAATACTCATATGCTTTTGCAAAGCGGTCTTGCAGCGGGGCGCCCTCGGCGGTTCCGCTCAGGTTCAGGGTCGAAGTCGCGGGCAGGATCTTGCGCCCACCGAGATTGTCATAGAGGAACAGGCCAAGCCGGATCAGCCAGGCCGGGCGCCGCCCCTTCATCCAGGGCATGAACAGCCCCAGCAGTTTCGAGGTCGGCGTATCGCTCTCGAAACGCATGTCCTTGTGATAGGGCAGCACGAACCGCATGGGCCATGAAATATGCGGCATGGCGCGCAGCAGGGTTTCGCGTTCGATCAGCGCCTCGCGCACCAGACGAAATTCGAAATATTCGAGATAGCGCAACCCACCGTGAAAGAGCTTGGTCGAGGCCGAGGATGTCGCACCCGCAAGATCGCCCTTTTCGCACAGCACGACAGACAAGCCGCGCCCGGCAGCATCGCGGGCGATGCCGCAGCCGTTGATCCCGCCGCCGATGATCAGCAGATCGTGGACCGGCTCCGCCGGTATCGAAGAGGCATTGATTGGCGACATACGCCCTCCCAAAGCGTAGCAGCAATTGTGGCGACACGCTATTCTGTTGTGTTCGTTTTCCACAAGTACTTTTTCGAAATTTGGCTATATATGTTCGTTTTATTTTATTCGAACATATCAAAGCGATTTGTTTCTTTTTTGTTCCTATAGTTTTTTTCGCACATTGTGTCATGCTATTGAAAACGAACATCAGAGATCTGCCGGATGGCGCAGCGCCATAGGTCAGATGTCGAATCATGCTGCCGAGACAGGAGGAGAGGGCCATGTCGCAATCCGAGCGACTTCGCGATATCCAGATCATCGCCCGCCGGGACGGGCGTGTCAGCGTCGAGGATCTGGCCGCGCATTTTGATGTGACGCACCAGACCATCCGCCGCGATCTGGCCGAACTCTCCGATCAGGGCAAGTTGCAACGCATTCATGGGGGCGCGATCCTGCCGTCGAGTGTGGCCAATATCGGCTATCAGGACCGGCGCGATCTGAACGAGGCCGGCAAGGCCGCCATCGCGCAGACCGCCGCGCGCGACATTCCCAATGGCTGCTCGCTGTTTCTGAATATCGGCACGACCACGGAAGCCGTTGCCCGCGCCCTGCTGGGGCATCGCGATATCATGGTGCTGACGAACAATCTGAATGTCGCCAATATTCTGGTGGACAATCCGAATTGCGAGATCATCGTCGTGGGCGGATTGCTGCGCCGTGCCGATGGCGGGTTGGTGGGCACGGTCGCGGTGCAGGCCATCCAGCAATTCAAGTTCGATCTGGCTGTGATCAGTTGCTCGGCGCTGGATGAAGATGGCGATCTGCTGGATTTCGACATTCAGGAAGTGGGTGTCAGCCAGACCATCCTGAAACAGGCGCGGCGCAGCCTGCTGGTCGCCGATCATCTGAAGTTCCGGCGTCGTGCTCCGGCGCGGATCGGCTCGCTGGCGCAAATGGACAGTTTCTATACGGATGCGCCGCCACCTTCGGGGCTTGCCGGGGCCTGCAAGTCCTGGGGAGTTTCGGTGCATGTTGCCGGGATCTGAGGCGGGCCGCGACGGGGCAGGCTTCGGCCCTGCCCCGCCACCTGAGATGATCACACGGGCTGGAGAATCATCACGAGGACCGTATAGATCAACGTTCCGGCGAAGAACGCCACCACGAGCCATAGACGCAGAGTATCCATCTGCGACCTCCTCAATGAAGATGGGCTATTGAACCTGAAATCAGGCGATTGCGCGTTTCTCAGGCGCGGCGCGGTGGTGCGCGGGCGGGATCCGCTGTGATCACCCGCTGAAGGTCTGGCTGAAAGTATGTTGCAGCACCCCGGCAGGCATCCGGGCACCGATTGGGCGATGTGCCAGCAAAGCCCTGACAGAAAAGAGACTCGCTGCCACTTGCAGGCTCTGGTTCCGAACGGGAATTTCCGTGACCTGGTGTTTCGGCCCCGGCGGGTAGTGCTCCGACAGGCTGCAAGTCCGCCAGTATGGCGCCGCCGGACAGGCGGTGGCCCGGAACAAGGCTGGAGAGGACCAGCAGAAAACCCAGAATCAGGGCAATATGGCGCATGTCGCGGAAGCCTTACGCACGAGTGGCAGATAGATGGGGCGTCCCGCTGTGTTTGTAAAGCGGCATGGCGGTGCAACACTGCCAATGGCAGATCTCGTTGCCAGAGGTTTCGGTTCCGGGCGGCACAGGCGTCATTCCCTTGGGAACAACCTGGGTTGCTTTCTGAAACACAGCTTTTTCAGGTAGTTACAGAAAGATGGCTTCGGCGGTAGGGATATTAGCCCTTCCGAGCACGGAACTGTGCAATGCTATGGGGCAAGTCGTAGATTACCTGCATGAGAAAGCTTAGAAACTCGACAACGTCCCTTGCGTCTCTTTGGTCTGTTCCAGTCGTGCCAGGCTGTGGGTGAGTGCCTTCATTTCCGAGTTCTCGGACCTCATGTGCCCAGTCTTTTATCATAGGGATTATCAATCCCTTCTCTGCAAGGTCGTCAATCTCCTGTTTTAAATTACTTCCCTTCGCACCATTCGCTCGCAGTACCAACTGCACAGCAGAACGAGCCATCAGCGCAGCAGCGGTCCAGTTCTCGGCCTCAATGCTGCGCTTCGCTTCAACCCAGTATCTCCCAATATCCGGTGGCCAATGCTCGGGATGACGCTTTGTGCTCCTGTGCCAAGGAAGCATTTGATAGTCAGTCAGTCCGCTGCGTCCTGTTGACCAGAGGACAAACATGAGGTTCCCGCACTGGCCACACTTGAGCGTGTCGTAATTCAGCTTCTTATGGTCGTCTCCAGGCTTTTTACGCTCATTATGCTGGACCTTCTCAAAGTTGTCCGCCACGCCACAGAAAGCGCACGCAATCTGGTGCATGGGCAGACCGTTTCGGTATCCCCGACCTTCTCCAAGGTCCCACCAACTCATCGTATGCCTCCCTGAATGCGTGAATTTAGTGCAGCGACTAAAAAGCGGCTAAAACCGAAAAAGGGCCACCGCTGACACGGTAACCCTTTGAATTCTGTGGCTCCGGCGGTAGGGAACGGAGCTAAATTGCCCGTCGTTCCGGAAACCCTTGAAAAGACGCCGTTTTTATTTTTCCCGCACCAGCCGTTTTTGCCAATTTGTGAACCTTTTGTGAAACGCGTGTGATACAGGCGTGTAACAAAAGCACTTTTTACATAGCCGGGCAGCCCGAATTTTGCAAGGGAAGCCACTGAAAATAATCGGATAATCTATATGAAATCAGGGTTTTCCGTTGAACGGAGCTAAATTGCGACCGTTGGGCGGTGAGGTGCCTAGGATGGCGGGACGGATTGAGATATCTGCCGTGAATCTGGATCGCTGCTGCGGAAATGACGTTCAAGAAAAGCACCGTGTTTCGGCATCAAACTCATCAAATTGGTCGCCCCTTATCGGTTCAGGGGGTGCCCGCATGTTTTGAGGTCAGCCAGTCGCTCCAAAAGTTGCCCTTACATCTGCCATGGGGATGAACACGCGGGTCGGGTTCAGCGGATCACGGTGGGGCGGGCTGAGGGCAGATCAGCCTGCATCCGTCAGCAAACCCTTTGAGCCAACCGCCGCATGGGCCAATCCGGGGATGACTTGGCCCGGCGCATTGATAGCAGCGGTAAAGGCATCAAACGTCTCTTGCGGCAAGATCGAGAGGGCCAATCGCTGCTCGACTTCTTGCGCCCGCAACAACGCAGCTTGCCGGATGAAATCAGTCTCCTGCAACCCTGTCGCCGCAGCGGCCGCTCGAATACGGGCCTCATCCTCGCGATGCAGGTGCAACTCCTTGCGGACATCCATCTTGTCGGACGTGACGGCGGCAGGGGGCATGGCGAACATGGGGTTTCTCCTTTACGCCATGTGTACGGTTAAACGTCGTACATGCCAAGGTTTTCAACCAAGCGATGAAGGCCTGCTCTTTTCAGGGGCGCCATTCAACAAAGGCGTTCTATCAGATTCAGTCTCCCTTCGTGCGATTGCCCCCAATCATTGAAATGCAAAATTCAGAGGGACGGTGGTGCATGCGCCCACCTCTTCGAAACAAAGCGTGGCATCGAAACTGCGATAGCGGATTGGGGTATCCCTGCGATGGCCGATGGGCCGAACACGCAACATGCAGGGGGGATCGATGCGGAAATCGATCTCATGATCCGCAACCGCCTCGGCTGTGCAGGTCAGGTCCCGAATGTCTGCCAGTGCAAAGCCCCGTTCCAGAAGAACGCCACGCAAGTCCATTTCGCGGGTCACCTGACGATCCAGCCAAAGTTCGCTTTTGGGCAGGATGGAAATGGCGAACAGGACATCTTCATGCGGTGTCGTGCGGGCGGGGCGTGGGTCGGTCGCGACGGGTGATGTCGCAAGCTCTGGTTCCGGGTCGGATACCGGTGGCTGCACCGCTACACTCGGCACAGCCGCGATTTGCGTAGGGGGCTCAACCACGGCTGGAGTTTGTGGCGGAACGTCGGTGCGGTATGCGAGGGCCAGGCCCATGACCCCCGATGCCGCAAGCGCTGTGGCCAAAAGGGCCGCCTTTCGCCATCTTTGCGGTTTTGCGTTGTTCTGACCCACAGGCGCGGCTGACGCTTCCAGCAGTTTCACAGCGTCAGGCAGGCTTTTTACCTGATGCGTCGAGTAAGTCTTCAAAGGCCCCAGTGCCGCAACACTGTCTTGCCCTTGCCCATAGGGCAGCAGAAAAGCGATCTCCGCACCTTGTCCGGCAAGCGTCTGGATCAACCCGGCAGATTGGGCGATCTTTTGTGCAACGTGATAATCTTGTTCGACAATTCCACCAGTCGCATCCAATGCTCCGGTTGCCCAGATCACCAGATCAGGGCTTTCGCTGACGATCTGATGCCCCGCATGCCGGCCCCAATGGGCCAAGGCCACAGGCACTTCCCATGATTTTCCGGTTTCCGGTGGGTCTTTGACCGTCAATTGATACCGGGCGGTGCTGTTTGTATCGAGAAATCGATCCAATACGCCGCCGCTTTGGGTCAGATGGTCATAGCTCTGGCTCAGGCTTTGAACGGGCCTGTAGTCGCCATGCGGAACGATCATGCTGGCCCCAAGGCGGGGAATGGACTCCAAGCCGACGATCTGACCGCACCGCCCGGTTGTCGGGATCACGATGGCAATGCGCAAACCACTGGTCATTTTGGAAGGGCTTTCAACATCAGGAACAAGATCACCTCGGGCCGTTGAAGCAGGTCATTCAGGGTCTTGGTTTCGGGAAAGTCTTCTGACAGCAGGATTTGCAATGCATTTCCGATGGGTTGGCCCAGATCCAGACGCACGCCAGTGCCCTCTGGCAGACGGGCTTCGATAGCGTAATTGCCCGGCTTGGGATCTGACAGGGTAACAAGCAAGATCGCCCCGGCTTCGGCATCAATCAGTTCCAACCGGTTGGGGCCGATATCGCGGGACAGCACGACGGCGTCGGACGCGGCGTGGGCGATATCCGACCAAGCGGCCGACTGTTTGCGCAGCTGGTCAAGATAGAGCCTGCGCCAATGCGGGTTGGCACGAAGACTGCGTTCAATCTGCAGATCGACAGTGGTATCGTCACGGCGGGCATAGCCCAGCACATGCCCGAGGCTTGGTGTCGCCTGTCCTGCATGGCCGTTGGTCAAGTAAGTTTGGCCTTGGCGTGCTGCGAAGGACAAGAAAACCGGATCATCCCTATCCATTCTGTTCGGTCCTTTCCAAGCCATAGCGCCGGGCCGCCTCGTCCAGAAAGAGGGCCTCATTTTGCGTGATCGTGACTGCCCCGACAGCCTTGAGGCGCTTCTGGACATTGTCGACATAGGTCGCCACATCCGCCAAGGCAGGCACAAGCTTCATAAGATGACGGATCAAATCGGCCTCGGGCATATCCCGAATGGCTGCCCTGCGCCGAAAGCCCTCGATGCGCTTGCGGCTGTCAGGGTCGATGGCAGGTGCTTTCCGGGTTTTGGCAAGCTCTGGTTGCAGCAGCAGGGCAAGGTTCAACAGGTCCTTACAGTGCAAGGACAACCCATGCAGGGTTTGCAGGAGGCTGGCCGATGGTTGCAGTCGGTCCTGCATCGACGCCCTGTTCATCATGCCCAGCGTTCCGTCGCGTTGGGCTTGCACAAGCATTGCCTGCAACGTCGCAAATCGAAGCCTGCAGTCAGTGCTTTGCGGCCAGGTCTTTGCATGGCACCCCAAGCTGAAAAGAACGTCCATCGTGGCCAGCTCGACCCTTTTGAAAGGTTTGATCGGGCTTGTTTCAAGAAATTCCAGAGCAGCGCCAAGGGTGTCCTCATGGGGGGTGATAGCCTCAAGCGGGGAAACCCTGCCTCTGGAATGGTTGGGGAAGACAGGTCTTGGGCTTGGTGCAGGGCACGCATAACGCCTTTGTCCTGCAAGCTGAGGTCCAGATCGATAAACCCATGCACGCAGGCCCGGATCTGGCCCCATGTGTTCGCGTCAGGGTTTGCTTGCCAGAATGTCAGCGCATCCGTGTCGCAGGGATTGCTGCGGCCTTGTTGGGCGAGAAAACGGCGCAAAGCCTGATAGCGGCCCCATGCCGCCTCGGTCGCGAAGGCTTGAAGACGGTGACGATAAAGCAGTGCCGCAAGGGCCGAGACCGCAGATTTGCGCACCGTTTCCGATCTGTCTGATCCAAGGCGCAAGCATTGAGTTTCAACCAGATCAAGGTCTTCAGGACTACCGACAGTTGCCAGATAATTCAGGAATGCAGCGAGGATCGGGGGCAAAGCCCGCTGTTGCGGGTCGAGAAGCGTGCCAAGATCACCGCCGCGGCCTGCGTCCTGAATGGCCGCACAAAGCGCATAGATACCGCGATCCTTGTTGCCGGGGATGGTCCCGGAAATCATCGCCGCAAGCTTGCGTCGCGCCTGAAGCCCGAGGCCCCCAAAATCGGCGGCAGAGCCAAACACGGCGACCGCATGGGTATCATCGGAAAACTGCGCCTGATCGAGCATCGGTTACTGGCCGGCCAGCCGTTCACATTGCAACACTTGGTTCGTCACGATCATGACCATGCGGTCTTGGTTCATCATCCCCAGCCGCACCGACACACCATCTGCAAAGGCGATGTCCCACAGATTTGTCTCTGCCTCGGTGACGGTCTGATAGCTTTGGGTGTAGCTTTGCGCATGGTTGACGCCGAAGTCAGCCGCAAAGGTGAACTCCATCCCCGCACAGGTCCACCGGCCGATAAAGGGCAAGCCCTCGTTGCGGGGCGTCTCGCTTGCGGTTGCGTCCTGCTGCGGGGGCGCAGTGGGTGCAATGGTGGCGGCGACGGGAAGATCGGGGAGGGCGGCACGTTCAGGCAAGGCCGGCGGTGTCGGTGCATCGCTTGATTTGCGGCAATCCATCATGTCGCCGCTGGCTTGTGACGCCCATGTCAAGCTGCTGGCGGTGACATCCCAGATGCCAATACGGGCCCCGCCGCTCAGCAACAGGCCGAATGTGCTGCCGTTTGCGTAGGTTTCCACCAGCGAAAGCGGGGTGGCCCTATCATCGCCGATCTGATGACTGCGTGACGTAAGCGTAAGGCGGGTGCCCCCGTCACAGGACCAGACCCCTTCGAATGCATATGATCCCGGTTCGGCGTCGATGGGGATGAATTCCGACCGGGCCAGGGCCTCAAGGGTGTTTCGTGCCGGTCGATCATCCGAAAAATTCGGGACAAACCCCAGTTGCGGTGCCCGCAAGAGGGCATAGGCGACAAGCCCCCTTTCGGTCTTTGGCCCATAGCGACCGTCGGCGATGTCGCTGTCATAGAGATCTTCCAGATACATCTCTGATTGCAGGGCGCGGCGCTGGCTGTCAGGTCGGATCTCGAACGCCGCACGCAGGGCTGTTGGACTGACGCTGCTTTGATACAGATCGACGATCTCTGTTGGCAGGGGGCCTTTGGGGGTGCCGAAAAACGCAAGACCTTCCGTCCCGGACGTGGCCAGGATTATCGCGTCGCTTTGCGGGGCGAATGCCATGATGACACGTTCGGTTGCGCAGCCCGACGGGGCGCAAAATCGGGCAATCTGCCAGTCACCTTGTGTTTCAAAATTTGCCTCGGCGGCGCCCGCATAATTCCGCCAGCGACTGATGTTTGAGCGCCGGACATTTGATGACAGATATTCCTGCCATGCCGGGTCGCCCAAGATTGCCGCCGCCGTCACATCACCCCATGCCGGAGCAGCCTCGGACTGGGCCATTGCCACCAGCGGGAAAATCGAAATTCCCGCAGCAACAAGGGCTGCCTTGGGATTGAAAGAAACACGATAGATCATTGAAATTCCTCTTTTTCCACCTCTTAGAAACGGGGTGACGCAGTGTCAACTGCGCCACCCGATAGGTTACGCCGTGAACCCAAGGCCACCCGGATTTTGCACGGACTGCCCCTTGCCTGCGAGCAAGAACCCCGAAATCACACGGATCACTGTCCAGAGAAACCAGACAAGCAAGACAAGGTATCCCACGACGACGAAAGCCAGAATGCCCCCGATGATCACCATCGCCAGCCCGATCCAGAAGGTGCGCAACTGAAACCGGATATGGCTGTCCAAAGCACTGGATTTGCCGCGTGACATATAGCCGTAGACCACCCCGGCGACGGTCAGGATGGGCAGGAAAAACCCAAGCCCGAACAGGATATAGATGATCCGGGCGGGGCCAAGATCTGCCCGCAGGCGCGGGTGCGAGAGTGTTTCAGTGGTCATGATGGTTCTCCAGTAAATAAATGGGGTCAGCGTTCGGCGACACAGGTTTCGGGTTCAAAGAAGCAGCCAAGGTCGTTCGATTGCTTTGCCTCGCGGTGAATATTGGGCATGTTGACATGTGTGATGGTCCAGGCGCCCTGAATGGCGCTGTCTTCGACAAGCCGCCCCGTGATCACGACATCGCCATGGTCAACGCTCAGCTCATAGCCACTCCAGAACCAGGAGCGGGTGGGTGTCAGGCTGACAGTGACAAACCCGTTCACATATGAGGGATCGCAGATCAGGTCCTCGACCGTGGCCGTAATCCCCGAGGGGAGCATGGGGTGGGTCAGGCGTGCGCGGCGCAGAGTTTGCGGATTTCCGGCCTGTGCAAAGGCGGCACTGCACATCCGGCGACGCCCTTCCGCCATTTCACCGGCGACCATCTGCTGGCAATCGGAATAAAGGCCCGAGAGCGGGCTTTCCCTCGGGATGTCCGATGGCAGGCCGCAATCCTCGACCGAACGGCGAAGGCCTGCGCGAAGCTCGTCTTCGCTGCGCGACAGCCGTGCTGCCATTTCGGCACCGATCGCCAGCCGTGTGTTCAGAGCATGTGCCTCGACCGGCTGGGTTGCCGCTCGAAAAGCGTCACGCATTTCGGTGGGGATTGGCCCGGCTGTGCCCGGCATCATCATCCAATCGACATCGCGGGCACCCTCAAGTGTCATCGGGGCGGCCAGAATGCGTTCGGCGGCGGCCTGCCACCCGGCCAGCATTTCTTGGGCCTGATCTGCCCGCTCTTGTTGTGTCAGGGCGGCGATCTGCACCCGTTGCTGCGCGGCGCAGGCATCCATGACGTCCCGGCTGTAGGGGCTGAGCGGATGCGCAGCAATATTTCTGCCGCACCAATTGCGCAGCTCTTCCAGCGGGATATCCCCTGAGGAAAGTCGGGCCGTCACACCTTCGATGGTCGTGCCCACGATCTGCTGGATGGCCTCTTGAAACTCTGGCCCGAAAATCACCTGCGCATCTACGGGAAAGACCGTTTTGCCATCGAAACGTCCCGGAACGGCGAACCAGTCAATCTCGGCCAAAGCGGCCGGGGTTGGCGCGGTTTGCAAGACCGCCGCCCGCCATGCCAAGGCCGCCTGTGCCGCCTCGGCCCGCTGAACGATGGCGCGGCTGCTCCGCTCCAGCGTCGCCGCAAACTGACCGCCGATCGGGCCGCAACCGCGAAGCGCCGTGGCCGCGTCCTCGATCTGCCGCTGGTCCCAGAATGCGAAGGGAAGCCCGAAGATCGCCTCCAACGAACGCTCGTTGCCGGGAATATTCCGTGCCTCGATCATCGGGCAGGTATTGGCCGGGTCGAAGGGCCGGACTGTCTGGGGGGGTTGTCCTGCAATGGCTTGGCCGATGACGTATCGGGCCAGCATGCGCTCGACGACACCGCGATATCGAGTGTCGGAAAACAGCCCGTCTTTGGGGCCAAACCGGGGGTCAAGGATGACCGCGAAAATCTCGGCAGGGGGCGCCCCGTCCTGACCAAGAGCCTGTTCCAGCGTCTGAATGAACCTCAGGAAGAACCCGGATTGGGCCCTGTCCGATGCCCGCTGGATCTGTCCGCGATCTGCGCGGGACAGCCCCTCAAGCCCCGGTGCCGTGCGCAACTCTGCATGGATCTGGACGGCCTCTGCCAGTGTCGGGGAAGCCGTTGCATTCATACGGTCGATCAGGGCGAAATGGGTATCCCCCGGAGTTTGGGCCTGTCCTGCCCCGGCTGCGAGCACAAGCATCGAAGCTGCGCCCCACAAAACTGACTTGATTGATGCCACTTGTGTGTCCCTCTTGGTCATGGACACGCGGTCTTGCGTGCCCTTCACAAGGGGACTGGAAGGATCTGGACGGTTTTTGCGGGATGGCACGAAAAAGCCGAACTTGGGGGTGCGGACTGGCCCGCCCGATGAGGATACCCGCACCCTTGGCCATTGGCTTGCTGACAACTGCCCGCTTGCTCGGCTTTCAGCTTGCCACGGGGGCGTCCTGCTGGATCTGGTTTAGCCCAAATATTTTGCGAGGTGTTCTCGTTCTTTCGGGGTCGTTTCCGTGTAGCGGTGGGGCTGCCCCTTTCAATGTAAAGACTGTCGTTAATATGAACAGGACTTCCCTTCGTTGGTTATTGAACGGCACGTCATCAAGTTTTGCCGACTGCCCAAGTCCAGAGCATGACCACCATGTTTATTTGTGATTTCCCGATTTAAGTCAGGAAAAGCTATTTTTATTGCAACAAACGCTGACAAGGGGTGAGGGTCACTGGATTTCTGTGGTCTGTCCAAGGATGAGGCACAGCAACGCAATTCCTCATGCGTCAAGACCCTTGGACTGGGGCGGCTTCTGTAACCGCAGCGGAACGACAAAAGGGGTCGCCCAAGCTTTGGAACACCGTTAAGTTGAGGGCAGAAGACAGGGAATTCTCATGACCGCCATTGACCGCATCCTTCAATCCTACCGCGACGCAGCCGTTACCGAACGCGAAAGGGGCACCTATTTCGAACGCCTCGCACTTGCGTTTTTCCTAAATGATCCGGTGCAGGCGGAGGAGTATGACGCGGTCTGGACCTGGGGCGACTGGGCCAAGGCCAATGGCTGGGATGGCAAGGATGTGGGCATCGATTTGGTTGCCAAACTGCGCAACGAGGACGGGTTCGCCGCGATTCAGGCGAAATTCTACGCCCCCGACACCCGCGTCCAGAAATCGCATATCGACAGCTTCATCTCGGCCTCTGGGAAAGAGCCGTTCCGGCGACGGGTGGTGCTGGATTCAACCGAGCAAGAATGGGGTGCGAACGCCGAAGAAATGATCCGGGGTCAGGCCATACCCGTTGTCCGGATCGGGCTGACCGATCTGCGTGAAAGCCGGATTGACTGGTCGATTTTTGAGGCACGCGGCGAGATCGTCCTGGCTGATAAGAAGACCCTGCGGCAACACCAGCGGGATGCCTTGAAGGACATCAGTGTGGGGCTAGCCGAAGCGGATCGCGGCAAGATGATCATGGCCTGCGGCACGGGCAAAACCTTCACCGCCCTCAAGATCGCGGAAGACCTCGCGGGCAAGGGCAAGCGGGTGTTGTTCATGGTGCCGTCGCTGGCTCTGATGTCCCAGACCGTACGCGAATGGACCAATGACACCGAAACGCCGATCCGCGCTTTCGCTGTCTGTTCCGATGCCCATGTCGGCAAGCGCCGCAAGAACACGGACGACATTGCCGAAATCGAAATCCACGATCTGGCGTTTCCGGCGACCACTGACCCTGTCAAGGTGGCCGAAAAGGCGGGCGAGGATGATCCGGAACGGATGACGGTCATCTTCTCGACCTATCAATCCATCGTCACGCTATCGCGTGCGCAGGAAGCGGGGTTGCCGGAGTTTGACCTGATCATCTGCGATGAGGCCCACCGGACAACCGGCGCCACCCTCGACAAGGAAGACGAATCCAACTTCGTCAAGATCCACAGCAATGACCATGTCGCAGGCAAGAAACGCCTCTACATGACCGCCACGCCCCGGATCTTCGGGGACAATGTGCGCAGCAAAGCCGACGAGGTCGGGGCCGAGCTGGCCTCAATGGACGATGAAACCCTGTTCGGGAAAACCCTGTTTTATCGCGGGTTCGGCTGGGCTGTGCAGAATGGTCTTCTCACGGATTACAAGGTCATTGTGCTGGCCATGGATGAAGGGCTTGTCAGTGCGGCGGTCCAGAAGCGCCTCGGCGATGCGGGCAGCGAATTGGTGCTGGATGACGCGACCAAGATCATCGGTTGTTACAAAGCCTTGACCAAGGTCGACCTCAAGGCCGATGTTTCGACCGATCCGCACCCTATGCGCCGCGCGCTGGCCTTCGCCAAGGACATCCGCAGCTCCAAGCTGATCCGCGATGAATTCACCGCCGTGGTCGATGAATACCTCGGCCAGGACAGCATGATCGAGGACGACACCCCGTCCGACCACCTGCAATGCGAGATCGAGCATGTCGACGGCACCTTCAACGCCAAGACCCGTGGCGCATTGCTGGATTGGCTCAAGGGCGATGCCGGTGACAATGTCTGCCGCATCCTGACCAACGCCCGCTGCCTGTCCGAGGGCGTCGATGTCCCCGCCCTCGATGCCATCATGTTCCTGCATCCCCGCAAGAGCCAGATCGACGTGGTGCAATCCGTCGGTCGCGTCATGCGCCGGGCCGAACGCAAAAAGATGGGCTATGTCATCCTGCCCGTAGGCGTGCCCGCCGGGGTGCCGCCCGAACAGGCGCTCAATGACAATGAACGCTACCGGGTCGTTTGGCAGATCCTGAACGCCCTTCGCGCCCATGACGAACGCTTTGACAGTACGATCAACCAGATATCCCTTGGCCAGACTGTCAATCAGTTGGAAATCGTCGGCATCAACGCCGATACCGAAGAACTCCGCTCTGTCACCGCCGTGGTGGAAAACCTGCCCTCCAAAACCAAAGCCGCCGGTTCCAACATCGGCAAGGGCAGCGGCGGCACAGGTGATGATGTCATCGAAGGCCCCACCCAGACCGAGATGACCTTTTCCATCGACGAATTCTCTCGCGCCATCATGGCCAAGATCGTCAAGAAATGCGGCACCCGCGATTATTGGGAGGATTGGTCTGCCTCCATCGCCGAAATCGCCAAGAACCACATCACCCGCCTGACCGGCCTGCTGAAAGACCCCGACACCGACGCCCGCCGCGCATTCGATGCCTTCCTTGCCGAATTGCGTGACGATCTGAACGACACCATCTCGGAAGGCGACGCCATCGAGATGCTGGCGCAGCACATCATCACCCGCCCCGTGTTCGAAACCCTGTTCGAAGGCCACAAGTTCACCGCCGAAAACCCGGTCTCCCGCGCCATGCAACGCGTGCTGGATGTGTTGAACGAGGCCAACCTCGACAAGGAATCCCGCGACCTCGAAAAGTTCTACGCCAGCGTCAAGCTGCGGTCACAGGGCATCACCGATCCCCAGGCCAAGCAGAAACTGATCGTGGAGTTGTACGACAAGTTCTTCCGCCGCGCCTTCCCCCGCACCACCGAAAAGCTGGGCATCGTCTACACGCCGGTCGAGATCGTTGATTTCATCATTCATTCGGTGAACGAGGTGCTGCAGTCCGAATTCGGCCAGACTCTCGGCTCCTCCGGCGTCCACATCATCGACCCCTTCACCGGCACCGGCACCTTCATCACCCGACTGTTGCAATCCGGCCTGATCGCGCGAGAGGAGATGGAGCACAAGTTCCGCCACGAAATCCACGCCAACGAGATCGTGCTGCTGGCCTATTACATCGCCGCGATCAACATCGAGGCGGTCTATCACGGGCTGCAGGGCGGCGACTATGTGCCGTTCGAGGGCATCTGCCTGACCGACAC
>JAFIEM010000084.1 GCA_020832555.1 Natronohydrobacter sp.
ACTTAGAAAACGCCCGGAACCTGTGCAGATCAACCGAACCACCTCTTTGGATGGTTGTGTTTGTGTGTTGGTCGAGAATCTGTCGGGGTTGGGCGTGCCAGTGTGCTGCAACAAGACCACCTCTTGATTGCGGACGGGTGCAAGCGCGTCGCCACATTGGCCCGGCAGATCATGCGCTTGGACCCAGCCGTCAAAGCGTCTTGCAGGATCCTGGGAATCCACCCAACGAATCAGATACCATGCAGTGTCGCCCCCCCGTTGTGTTTTCGTCCAGAACCCGCACGATTGTCCCTTTGGAGATATCTGCCACCATGGAACTGTTCCTTGTCCTTTCGGCGCGCGCATAGACACTGTCTCCTTGCGGTGGGCATACTTGGACCATTGCGGGAGAGAACGCCCCCTGCACCCAATCGCCACGCTGGGTCTGGGGCTGTGCGCTGTTACTAAATCCCACGGCCAGAGCCACAATCAAGGTGAACACGCCTGCGATCGCAGTGATCGGAAACATCTGTCGGGTTGCCATATGTAATATCCTATGGGCTTCGGTTTTTGGCTCAGTCGACCAGGCTGTCCACACGCAAGATGCCTGGTGCCTGCACGGTGTGACGTTCTCGAGGCGTTATTGTAGTCATGCGATGCTCTATCCCCGTGTTCGTCGGCCGGAATAGATGCCCGCGGGCCATCACCGTCCCCCGATCATTGTAGACCTCAGCAACGTGCAACTGCCACGGCACGCTATCGTCAGGAATGTCCAGTTCCAGATCAGTCAGCGTTGGCCCTTCGCCCCAGGCACCCATTAAGATTGCATCTGAAACAGCCACCTTGTCAGTCATCTTGTCCGGGGCAAAGGCAACGAGCAGACTGACCTGACAGGCCGCGCAACGCATCACCGCACCATCGTAGAGCGACTCCACCCCTGATGCGACGACAAGAACACCAGGCTGACGGCCTCCGATGTCGAGAACGTCAATTACGCGGTAACATCTGAAGGCATCGTCGACCGCATCGTCGACAACCTGCGTCCAGCACGCCAGATCCGGATCACGTGGACCGAGTACCTGTGTCATGATCTTTACGGCAAACGGATCATCGTCGCGGTCATGTACGGGCAGGACGGCTGATTTATGTGCATAGCCGCATCCACCATCGGGAATGCATAGGCGAATATGATCGCCAATCTGCCAGAAACTATCCTCATTCCCATCGCCAAGATGGATCAGAAGATATCCGCGAAGCCGTTCGAAATAGGGTGCATCATCGGTAGGACCTAGTCGCAAGGGAGTCTTCGGGTCAAGCGCCACCCGAAAATGCGCCGAATGAAGCCTGGGCCACAAGGGTTGTCCGGGCCTGTATGTCAGGCCCGAAGCTATCGCGTTCGCCTGCAGATAGTCATCTGACCCGAAGTGATTGTCATGCGCCTCCCATATTGTGCTCTCAGTATCATGGCTGATCATCAGACCTTGTGGCAAAAGCCTGAGGTGCAGCGCTTCTGCCGGTTCTGAACCAGAAAGCACGGAAAGATCGGAAGCTTGAAAGATATGGACCCGGGCGCGCCCGTCCGACTGTCGGCATGACGCGACGAAAAGGTTTTCTCCCACAGGTCGAGGCATCGGAAACACCCCGGTTTCCGAGCTGTCCATCCAGCAATCGTCCACGATGACCGCGCGACCGTCGGCCGGATTGGTAATTCGCAGGCTGCCATGTGTTTCCCAAGTCATGAGCGGTGTTTCGGCGCTGGCACCTGACACAACACCAAAGCCCAGTGCGGCCAGCAAAGCGGCGACCAAGGTAGGGACAGGGGATCTTTGCCTGTCTCCCCGTGCTAGACCCTGCGCTGTCATGCGCAATAAGTCGTCAGATGGCGCAGCAAGCACCGATAATGAGCCAGCGCAGGGCCGGCCAGCCCGACGCGCGCCATCAGCGCGCAGGGCAGTATGTAGCGCGCATAGACAGCCAGCCAGATGCGCCGGGCATCTGATCGCGCGTTGATCCGGGCAATGATCTCTGGTGCCGTGGCATAATAATGCCGCACCAGATCGCGCCCGGCAGGGCTGCGTGCAAGATATGTGTCGCGAAACCGGCGCAGCACGCGCAGTTCGAAACACTCATCCGTCAGGCCGACTGCCTGCACGGCCGCTGTCGTCAGAAAGCAGTTACTGCCGGGCAGGCTTCGTGCCTGACAACTCGCGCCGGTGCCTCCCGGGGTAGGATCTCTTTGCCCGCCTTCGGCAATATAGGTTTCCAACCAACCCGCAAGATCAAGAACCTGACCACGCATCTTGCCGAGCGCCTCGTCCAGATCAGCTTCATGCTGAAGCACGAAGTAAATATACTCCCCATCACGCCCGTCGCTGATGGGCGCTGGAATTGTTTCATCCGGATCATGGACCCACAAAAAGCCAGGCTTCCCCATGATGAACTGGTTCCAGCCAGCAGCACCGATGTCGTGGTTTCGAGTTGTGGGCGGATAAGTCGCCGGCAGACCAGCATCCCCAACCGCAAAAACATCAATCTTCGGGCGATATAGTCTTGATATTACGGGGTGAAAATCAAGATATACAAGGTTGGGTATCAATTCGGTGGAGTCCGACGCAAGCTCGAATATCGTCACCATGACAACACGGCTGTCATCGCCGCCAACTGTCCTTGATGGGTTGTCTGGGCGCTCGATGGCGACATTGGTTTTCAACTCGATCCTGAGCCTGAGGTCCATGCCCTCATTCCAAGCAGTCGCATCAAAATAGGATAGGGTCCGGCCAGAGAAGACCATCTGGTTCTTGAGCGTGCATTCGAGCGCCCGTGGCTGAGACTGCGCCAGCAGCCGCGAAGGTGTCAGGATGACACCCGCTACAGCGCCCGCAGCAATGGCGAATACCCTGCGACGGACAAAATCAGTCATATTGATACCCCGCGCCGGATGACTATTCAAAGGGCATGGATATGTAGTACGCATGCCCTGATCGAAAAAAGTAGTCGCTTGCCTCTGATTACGATTGCTCAATCAGCCCTCAAAATCAAGCTTCGCATGAAGGCAATTCGTCACTGGGAGCGTGCGGCGACTAATGTGCAAGTCAGGTACTGAGACTCACCGGCTTGACCGCCAGAAGCTTTCCCGGTTAGCTTTTTTCCGTATCGCAATTTGGTTGAACGAGGCTGAAATGCGCTCTTTTCTGATTTTCTTCTGCGCAACGACACTCAGTGCCGGTGCCGCTTTCGGCTCAAACCATCAGGCCCATGAGTGTCGAGGTTTGCGGGCGCGGTGGCGAAGCGTCGTTGATCTACCTTCAACCTGATGAAAATTCGGACCCGGTCGCCGAGGTCGAGAATGGCGTCAGATTAAGCCGTACCGGCGGCGCGAATCCCGAGGATCACGAGGGGTTCAGCGAAATCTCGCTGGCAATTCTCGACGTGGATTATACCCTGTCAGAGCAGGGCGTCCCCGAGCGGACAGGGTATATCAGTTCCGCTGTATTGGGTGAGGGGTGGTGCCGCAACCGGACCAGCCGGACCCGTTCCAACCTTTATACCGCGCGCTTTTATTACTCGCCCGTCGCAGCGGCCCACCCGATTGCGCGCTGGAATGCTATTGTCAAGCCGTGGTCGGCACGAATTGCGGCGCGTGGCGGAGATGCTGTCATCAACGTCAATCATGCAATATTCTGAAATCCCGACGGATTATCTGAGCTGCGCGGAACCGCCTGCCTTTGACCGGTCGGTCTTTGTTTATGACGACTTCATGCGGCTGGGCCCAGCCTACATGGCATGCACCCGAGATCTGGGCTAGCGTAATTCCGCGTCGCTGATGTTCCTGTTCGAATTGCTGGGTTTCGATCTCGGCCACAGCAACGATATCGGGGAAGTCATCCGCAATGGCAGCCCGCAATGCGACCCGCTCTGCATAGAGCTGCTGGAACCGATAACTGCAGGGCTTATCGCAGGTATTCGCCAAGCGGAATTGCGGTTAGTGTGGGTGATTGAGCAGGCCAACCAGTTTCAAGCATATCGCAATAGCATTCCCGATGCAGAATGGGATTGTTGATCGACCTTGCGCCCTCGGTCCCGCGATGATCAGCGCTGCACCGGCTGTGGCGGTTTCCTGGTTCTGGCGGTGATCGGTTCACTCGGGTGCCGGATCAGAATCCGAAATAGACGCCCCCCGGTCAATCACCTATGAAATCCCAGAAGCTTTTGTCCCAGTCCTTGTCCCATACTACCCGGACTGCAGAATCGCGACCCCATTTGGTGTCGCCGTCAGGATATTGCACCTGATTGCCTTCAACACCGGGGCAGATCGGGTCCTGACCGCCGCTTGAGACCGTCATACGTGCGTCGAACCGGACACCGCCAAGGCAGCCCGACCCCATGCGCCACATTTTCCATGAATGCTCGTCCCCGAGTATGTCATTGAATTCTGACGCTAGCTCGGCGACGAGCGCCTCGGTGGCCTGAATGCCGAAATGCGTTGATGCAACATCACAGAACCGCCCGGTTTCCGACAGGAGGATGGCAAGCCCGTCATGATAATGCTCGACAATCCCGCCCCATTCACCGGTTTCGAACCCTGCTGAAGCCAACGTTTCGCTTTCATGGGCGTAGCGATCCGGTTTGGTTCGCATGCACAGGCTGATTGCAGCGAAATGATTATCTACGGCAGAGCGATCTCGCGACGGACGGGCGATAACATCGAACAAGCGCCTTTGCCTGCGCTGGTAGTCTTCATCCTGTCGTAGCATTTCAAGTCTGTCGTCAAGGCGGCGCTTGCTTTCCTCACTGTTAAGTCGGTCAAGAAAGTCATCCGGCAATCTCGGCATGTTAAACACCGGTCGATATTCTGTCGTTTGCTGCTCACTCTGCCCAAGGTCTCCGCTCGCGCTATCAAAGAGACCCGGTTCTGTGCCCGCTTGTTTGCGGCCTAGCTTAACATCGCGTCCGTCAAACCGGGACCCACGCGTCTGGGTCAGTTGTGGGTCATGCGGAATATCGCATTGGTCAGCCAGCATGCGTGGACGCACGAACCCCTCATAAATTATATCAGGTTGATTGTTTGTCTGAAGATAAAACAGCATGATCTTGATCCATGCGTCTGGGTCACGCTCATCTCCGCTAATGTAAGTCAGGGTCGTTCCATTTTCCATCTGACCCAATGACGGTGATGTGCTGCTGGGGCGGGAACGAAGGTGTAGCAAGCCGCCCGTCGGCACGCAGACTTCAAAATTAATCTCCTCCTCACCCGCATGGGTTTCCCGTGCGACGAATGACAAAGCTAGTATCGCGGCACACACAACACTGCCCGGTCGGATGGACGGGATGGCTGACATTGACCACACCGAAATCAATGGACAACGTATTCTGGGCGTAGTCATCTGAATGCCCTGCATTAATCTGCCTTGCCTTTAACATGGTAAAACTACTATCCCATGTGAAGCATGTTCGATCAAGCATCTGTTTCCACGCTCGCGTATCCCCCCATCAAACGGCATCGTGGCAACGAGCCGAGCGGGAGAACATGAAACCGCATTCGTCGCCTGGCCCGCGAAGACGGGGAAACGGTGGAAGCCTTCACGGCTGGCGCTGGCGCGGCTGGTGCAGTTTTCTTGCCTGACAATGGGCGCAATACGCTGACAACGGGTTAAGCCCCGCGTTAGGCTTCTGGCGCGCCTGTGGAAAAAGCGCTGGGCGAAAAACACGTCCCGACTGACCCGCGAAAATGGCGGCGCTGACTGGTGCCAGTCTCACAAAAGCGTAATTGGGGATTCGTCGTCACGGCTCTCAGGCGCTGGGCGGGTCATAGAGTGAGCCAGAGACAGGTGCTGGGCGGTCGGATGGGGTAGGTATGGCTAGCACCAACCCGTGCCCTCCCGCGGCCATACTATGGAACAAAAAAGGAAAGCTGAAGCACCTGCCTCCCCGACGCAGCCGAAGCCACGCCGGAGGGGGTGCTAGGTGTTGTTGCAGTATGGAACAAAGCGTCGTTCTGCGGGGCGGCTTGCCTGAGGCAGGTCTTGGAACACCTTGTCCACGACTTCTGCACAGCCTTCCAGATTTACCAAACCGATTTTCACGCAACTATTGATGAGCTGAAGAGCATGTGACTGGTGGATGTCCGCCGATGCCCTTTCAAGCCTGTAGGAGATACCGTAATGGGGCTCGGCGCGAATCACGACCGTTGTGAATTGAAATCCGAGGTTGGTTGATGTGTCGTTGCCCTTGGCGCGCTGGGCTGCGTGTCAACGGGGTCGTGCTGTGAAGCGCGCCCCAAGATATCCAATACGAAAGAGCAACGACATGGATTGGTATATCGGTTTAGACGTCTCTCTTGAAAGCACCACGCTTTGCGTGGTGTCCGCGCAGGGCAAGGTGGTGAAAGAAACGGCGGCGCCGAGCGAACCCGAAGATCTACGAAACGGCAGCGTCCACAGCGCAGACGGCTGACGGGACGTCCTTGATCCAGTGATCGCCCGGTATGCAACGCGGGACATCCTGCGCTTCTTCCGGGCGGATTCTGCCTATGCGATCCCGTCGATCTATGAGCGGCTGGAAAGAGCAGGCTATTTCTATGCCATCCGGCTGCACGCCAACAATGTCTTGCGCGAGAAGATTGCGCATCGGTTGACCCGGGCAGTGGGGCGGCATTCGCTGACCAAGGTGAAGCGGTTCTTTGGGGATTTCCACTATCAGGCCGCGTCCTGGGACAAGGAGCGCCGCGTGATTGCCAAGATCGAATGGCACCCAAGCGAGCTGTTCCCGCGTGTTGGCTTCATCGTCACCAACTTGCCGATGGAGCCGGATTGGGTGGTGCGCCTCTCATAACCAGCGCGGCACCGCCCAGCAGCACATCGAGGAGGGCAAGTATGTCTTCCGCTGGACACGGCTGTCGTACCGACGGTTCCGCGACAACGAGGTGCGGCTGCAACTGCACGCACTGGCCTACAACCTGGCCACCTTCTTGCGCTGCATCGAGCTGCCCGAGGCCATGGCAGACTAGTCGCTGACCAGCCTGCAACTGAAGTTGATCAAAATCGGGGCGCGTGTCGTGCGTCACGCCCGCGCCATCACCTTCCAGCTGGCCGAGGTGGCCGTCACCGGCCCGATGGTGCGCGCCATCCTTGCCGCCATCCGCCGATTGCGAGCGCCACCGCTATGCGCGTGACCGCGATCCAAGCCAAAACTGAACGAAAGCGGCAGGACAGGTCCGTCCACCGCGCTGAAAACGTCGCCGCCGGGCCGGGATGCCGCGGGCTCCCGGCCCGATCCGCCCAACTCCAGGCGTTTGGGCGACCGCAGACGCCGCTCGGGGCAAAAAACGCTTGTTCAAATGACGCAATCAGGCGATCTTTACGTCAGACGGCAGGCCACTTGGGGGATGTCACTGTAACTCGTGACGACAATCGGGAAGAGGTCATTGCAAAGGCTCAAATTAGTTTTCTCACTGTGGCTCTGCGCCTTGGCATGCATGACCACACCTGCCATTGCGCAGCCAGCACAATTCGGATTGCGTGACGAACTCTCTGGAACTAGTTGGCAGGCCACCTTTGTGAAGACCGGGCTGCTCATGGGTCAGGCCGAAGCGGAACTCGCTTTTGACGTGACCTACGAATTCAAGGCCTCTACCTTGTTGGGCGAACCAATCCTTCTGTGCAGCGCGCGCCTGACGAACCCTCGCGGCACGGTCCGTTTCGTGCGGGACCGTGCGGTGCACGACGTGCAGGTGACGCCCGACATGGCCGCGATGCTCAACCCGCATCACCTCGATCTGGTTGTGTTCTACCCGATCTCGAATGCCCAGACGGCCATGGCCAGATGCAGCACAGGCATCCCCGGCACAGAAGCGCGCGAGCCGCTGAACCTCGCCACATCGCCGTCATGGGGGTCATTCCTGTGTCATACCCCCATGGGGGGGTATTGGAGTGTGCTGGTGCAGCGCTGGGCACGCCCGGACCCCGACATGCTGGATCGCACCTGGTGCGACAGCTACGGCGGGCGGATGCTGGGCGCAGATGAGGCGAAGGCACTCTTTGCCGGGGGCGAGCTCCGGGCCGATACAGTCCTTTTTGGCAGCCTTTCGGTCAATGTGAGCGATCTGGTGCGCGATGCAGGCCGGCGCATGACTGCCGCTGCCGTAGCAGACCGGATCGCCGAGGAGCTTTACACCGCCGGCCCCGCGGCGGGTGATCCGATCCTGGCCGACCGCGCCGCCCATGAGCGATGGCTTGCGGCGCGCGCAGAGGTCATCGCACGTATCGAGGCCGCCCAGCGCGAGACCGACCCCCGCGCCCGCGCCCGAGCGATGCAGGAGGCCGCACAGGTGTTGCTACAGCTCCGGATTGGCCCGGACGAACCCGATGGGGCTGCAGTGCGCGCCTATCAGGCTGACCTAGCCAGACGGCTGTCTTCTCTGGATTTCCAGAGCTTCACAGCTGCAGAGCGCGCGCTGACCGAATCGCTTGACGCAACGGCGCGCGAGGCGGCCGCAGGCGCCGATGCGGCGATGGACGAGGCGCGCCTGCAGATCGCGGCGGCGCCGGGGTTCCGCTTTGCCACCGACATGCCAAATTCGCGCTTTGAGGAGACCCGGGAATGTTACACTGATCGACCTCCCTGGGACCCGCAGCTGTGGCTCCTCGACGAGGATGATACCTGCCTTGCCGGGCCGTACGACGAGGCATCGCCATTTGAAGGGGATGTGGCCTGTGTCTATATCTGGAGGCGCGACTCCCCACAGACATTTTTCATCGATCGCGCGGGGAGCATGCTGTTCGATGAATACGGCTGCGCCCCAGGTATGGTGCGCGATGGCTTCGCAGCGGTGAGCAAGCGCCGTCAGGGCTCGTGGGGCATCATGGCACTGAATGGCGAGATCGTCGTCCCGCTGGCCTATCTCGCTGGCCATATCACAGCGAGCGAGACCGAGCCGGCCACCTTCGTCATGCGGGTCTCATACCGGCATGAAGGCCGGTGCGAAAGCAGATACCGGTACGACACAGAGGTCGTCTACAATACCCGCGGCGAGCGTATCAGCGGCCCTTCGGAGCAGCGACGCCACGACCGTGAGATGTGCCTGTATTTGCGATCTGAATAAGATGGCTTTCTTTCGTTCCCCCTCGATCAATCGTGCTCCCGGCTGGGCTCTGGCTCCGCTCGGGCGGGTCGGTCAGGTGGCGACCTGCGTGCTTCTTGCGCTTGTGCCGGCCGCGGCCCATGCCGAACCCTATGATGACGCCGTGGTCGTCGAATGCGCGAACCTCTGGCACGATCGCAACCTCAAGTTCGTTCGCGCCGGGCTTTGTCTCGGCTCGCCGCTCGGGCAGGCGGTCTTTGCCGCGCATTCCCGCCGGACGACCGATGCCGCAGCTATCACGCTCAGCGATGCGGCCAGGGCACGGATCAGCGCCATCCAGCAACGCGAGGTGAAACTGGGGTGCATGATCGATACCGAGGCCGAAACGCTGCAGGACGCGGCGCGCAACCTTGCAGTCAATCCGGGGGAAACCGGACAGGCGGTCCGTGAAGATGCCGATCATGTGAATGTGCGTGCGGGACCCAGTACGGCGTTCGAGGTAATTGACGAGATCGCCCTTGGCACCCCCATGACGGTGCTGGAGCGCGGATTGAACCCACAAGGTACACATCGCTGGTTGCGGGTGTCTTATCCTTCCGCAGCAGGTGGTCGCGATCTTGAAGGCTACGTCTATTTCCGTCAGGTCGAAGCAATCGCGCGTCCTTCACGATGGACCCCACCTTTCAAGGATTTCCCGCCCCCGGACCAAACCGCAGCGACCAACACTGAATGGCGCCTCGATCCCGAGCTGATCGCCGTTGTCCCCGAGGGGCTCGCGCGAGAAACGCTTGAAGTGTATTTTGACGACGGTCCGAATTTTGCTGAATCAACGATTCTGACGATATGGGGCTGTGGAACGGGTTGCGCTGCGGGCGGTATTCTCGATCTCGCGAATGGTGTCTGGGCGGACCTGCCCTTCATTATCGAGAGTGACCTGGGCCAGGATGTGCCGCTTCTGGACTATCGCTCCGATAGCACGCTGATCGTGGCCAATGGCTGGCGGCATGACGAGGAACTTGGGGTATTCCCGTATCATTGGAATGGTCATGAGGTTTATGCGCTCACCGATACGCCTGAGCCCAGACCATCGACAATCGATCAATGGCAACGCGTGCAGTCCGCTTTTGCCGAGGTAGAGTACGATGATGCGATCCGCCATCTTCGCGGCGTCATACTTCATCCAGAGGAGGGAGATGCAGAGCGTTTCGAAGCGCTTTTCGCTGTCGCTCTAGCAGCGAGAGGGGCTGGGCGTTTTGATAAGGGCCTGGCAGCTGCGTATCGTGCGCAGGACATCAGTCCTGACGATCCTGAAGTAAGGGATTACATCGCCTCTCATGATCTGGCCTATTCCGCAGCCAACCCGCCGCCAACAGAGTTTGAGATCATTGCTGAAACCGCGCTCGATAGTCTTGATGGACTGCTTGAAATGCTGGATTGGTGATGTGCCGAATGTGACACTGCACAATGCCGCTGGCCGGTCTGGTAAAGCTACACTGCAGCGCCGGTCACCTTGCCGAGCGGCCGCAAAGGGCCGGGTACGTTATTCTTGCCCCTGCGGCGTCACGTCCTTCATCCCCTTTTGTAGCAATAAGGCCACCTGTTCGGCGGTGAACTTGGACGCTTGGCCATCGGGGAACCGAGGTCAAACCGCAGCAGATCGCGCACAACCTGCTGCATCGTGCGCGCGCGTTCAAGTGGATCGGGTGCGCGCCACGCAGCATTGATCCCATCCATAAACTGTCCGCGCACTGCCTGCCATTTCGCATGGGCATCGGCGGCATAACACCCGCCATGAAACTGAAAATGGCCGCGTAAGTTCTACGGATGCACCCCGTTAAAAAGGGGGAGATTACCGATCGACAGGCTGCCCACGAAAACGGTATCCGTCCGGTCTGACTGCCCTGCCTGCGCGCAGGAGTGGGTGATAGTGTCCACCAACGATAGTGGACATCTTGAGGTCGGTGATGGCGGGGAAGAAGGGGCTGAAGAAGCGGGTCTGGTCGGATGACGAGAAGCGCACGATTTGCGCGCAGACGTTGACGCCAGGCGTTTCGGTCGCACAGGTTGCTCGGCGTTATTCGATGAACGCGAACCTGATTTTCAAATGGCTGAAGGATCCCCGGTTCGCACCTGCGGAGGGTGGGTCGTCATCCGAGGAGAGCATCGCTCTTGAAGGCGTCTTCCTGCCAGTCGAGATTGAAACGCCCGCGCTGGAAAGCCCCACCGCTCCCGCGCCATTGACCGATATGGCGGCCGATCCTGGCCCTACTGTTTTGGCGCAGCGCGTGGATATCGCGCTGTCGGACGGGCGGCGCATTCTGGTGGAAGGCCCGACGTCGCTGGCATCGGTCGTGGGCTTGGTGCAGGGGCTGACGGCATGATCCCGGTGCCGAGCAACACGCGGGTGTGGCTGGCGGCTGGCGCGTACCCAGCTACGCCGGATGGTATGCAAGGCAATCGGTGATTCGATCCGGATGTCAGCGTGCATCATGGTTTCCCACGTGCACCGGCGGGTCGGCTTTTCCAGACCAGCAATGTAAGCGTTTTGTTCATATCCATCATGCCTTTCAGTCATCCAGGAAATTAAGCAGATCATCGACATGCCCGAGCACTTCATCAACCATTTGCACCGTGAACGGCAGATCCTGCCATTGGTCGAGTGCGCGTTGCTGCCGGATTTGCAGGGTCGTGACCATAGCCCCGACGATCAAGGCACTTCCGGCAAGCGTTAGGGCTAGGCGATTAGGAACTCTGGCGAGGACTTTTGCAAACACATCTCTAGGGACCGCACCCGTGCCAACAGAGCGCGTTTCGGACGCCTTTGTCACTTCGATATCGGATTTATGATGCGACCGCTTGACCTGCGCTCGGAATAAGTCTTCAAGGCTCTGGTCCAAAACCAGATCCTTCCGTCTGCCACGCCGCAAGCGCCCGAGATGCCATTCACCCTCAATCGTCCGCCCATCCGGCAGGCGAAGCCGACCACGCCCCGATCGGCGTCCATGTTCCCATCCGCCTTCCCAAAAATATCCGCCTGGCAGCCATGCCTGCCCTGCACCGTGCGGTACACCCCTCAATGCGACGCCATAGTATCGCATACCGCTCGTGTACTTTTGGGTAATCAGACCATCCATTTTATTCCGAGCTCGGCCATGATATTTGCAAAGACGATTTAGATATTAGTTTATAGATGTTCCGGAGGGTAGAATTACCCAACGAGGCCAGCGAATCAAGTTTCATCCCCTGCGGCGCTGAAAAAGCGGTGAGCTTTGCATGGGCCTGTTTGTTATCCGCCGCGCCCGACGCAGGGCGAGCAGCCCGACCAGCAGACTGCCCCACATCAGCGCAGCCCCTTGCGCCAGTCGTCTAGCCGCGCCCAGACAGCGACTGCGATGCCAGCGAGCGCAAGCGCGATGAACACCCAGCGCAATGTATCCAGATACGGCACCAGCGGCAGGACGGCCCCCTGCGCTTCCGCCAGCACCTCCTGCGCGACCTCGACACCCGCTGCGCCGACGGTCGCGACGCCTGCCGCACCGGTGCCTTTCAGCGTCCGGCTTTGCGCGATGGCTTCCCGCGCTGGGCGTGTCTCAGGCGCGAAGCCTGCGGGACGCACTGGAAACGGCTCACCCCAGCTGCGGGCAGGGCCAAGATCGATATGCATGAAGCCGGAGCGGGGATAGGTGCCGAAGCCGAGGAAACCGACAGCGCGGGCGGCCTCAGTGAATGTCACCGGATCATGGTTCGACATCGCGATATCGAAGGCTGTGCCGTCCATGTGCTTGGAGCGCGGTGCGCCGCCGACATTGCGATTGTGCTGGGGCGAGCGATAGGCCGAGCGGACGATCAGCGGCTTGCCCAGCCGGTCACGCAGGGCCTGCAGCTTGTCGAGGGCTTCGGGGTGCAGCTTGATCTGCCCGGTGCCACGGCAGGCGATTTCAGCAGGCGAGAAGTTCTTCCAGCGCCAGAGGCTCTCGGGCACGTCGCGGAAATGGCGGAAGGTGCGGATGGGGTCGGCCATGGTGGTCTCCTTGATGTGAAACGGCATGCGGAATTGGCCGCAGAGCGCGGGGGCAGCGGCGTTGATGTGTGGGAATTGCGAGGTCGTCAGGGTGCCAGCACGCTCTTGCGCGCTGGTGTAAAATGCGCGCGCTGAGCCGCGCTGTCCTACGGAGCCAGTCGAGCGCAGTCAGTCCCCGTTCTTGCGCTGGAAGGCCGCAAAGATCAGGTTGCGCATGTCGTGGATATCGCGCTCGATGCGCGCGAGGCGGTCATGGTCAACACGCCGGTCCTCGTCGCGCCGCTTCTCGATACGGGCGCGTTCCTCGTTCAGTTCCTGTTCGAGCTTGTGCAGCAGGGCTTCATTGGTAAACGCTTTGCGCGTCACTGCCGTCGCCAGCCCCGCGATGAAGGTGAACCAGACGCCGATGGCGGCCGTGATGCCATGATCGCGAAACGCCTGCAGGATCTGGTCGGTCATTGTCTCACGCTGGCTCATCCGATCTTCGCCCCCCAGAAGCTGGTCTGCTCGGCGGCAAAGAACCCGTCATGCGCGCGGAAATTGCCCTGCAATTCGACCGTGTCGCCCGCCACCAGCACGGCCATGCTCTGCAGCCAGAGCGCGGTCGCCAGCGAGCGATGCGTGGCCGAGCTTTCGCCGTAGCTGCCGCGCAGCACGTCCGTGCCGTTGATCACCAGCCGCCCGCTCATGCGCGCCGATGTGCTGGCATTGACCTTGAACATCAGCGTTGCGCCAAAAAGATAAGTGCCGTCCACAGGGGCCACAAACTGGTTGGCACCAGCGTCAAACGCGCCCTGATCATTATACTCGGTGTTGTTGATGCCGATCTTCGTCCAGCTGCCCACGCCGACATAGTTGTCGTAATTGGTGTAGCCCTTGAAGCGCGGCAGGCGGGGCTGGTCGAGGATGCCGGTCGCGGGATCTGCACGCAGCGCATCATGGAAGGTGCTGCCATCGGGCGAGACCGCCAGGCGAAACTGGTCGGTGCCAAACAGCCCCATGAGCGCGCGGGTCGAGAAGCTGGTCTGGAACAGGAAGCCCAGATCACTCGCGCTGGCCTCCTTGTTCAGGCTCTGGATCAGGCTGCCGCTGCCGCCCGCGCCTGTGGTCAGCGCCGTCCACAGCGCGGCGTTGATCTGCGCGAGGAATGGATTGCTGGCATCCGCCGTCGCGCCAAGACCGAACCGGGTCAGCTCCTGCAGCGCGCTGGGCGTGGTCCCGACCCAACCTGCACCATCATAAACCAACAGCACAGCCTCGTCCTCGACCCATGCGCGCCAGCCAGAACGCGGTGGCAGGCGCAGCCAGGCCCCATCGGTCCAGAGCGCAACATTCAGATCCCAGCCGGACCAGTCGCCGGTCGCACCTGAGGCCACGATGTACCGATCCCCCTCGCTGGGGCTTGCTGGCGGTGCTGTCAGATCGCGCGCAAGGACCGAAAGTTGCACAAGCCCATCCAGCAGGCGCAGCGCCTCGTTGTGGGTGACATGCTTCTGCGCCTGCGCGGCCATTAGGTGTTTGATCCCATGGTTTGATGGTGCGATCCTTTCTCAGGAATGGAAGGA